>JAZNHY010000080.1:0-3936 GCA_045577235.1 Lachnospiraceae bacterium | reverse complement strand
ACCTTTCTCTGCTGCTTTCTTTTCCATATTGACTGCATATTCCAGATAATCTTCCTCCACCAAGGATTTACCAATCTTTCCGCCATTTGCTTTGATAAAGGTATAGGCCATACCTCCGCCAATGATAAGGATATCGACTTTTTCCAGAAGACGGTCAATGACGGATATCTTAGAAGATACTTTGGATCCACCAAGGATCGCTGCCAGTGGCCTGACCGGTTCGTCCAATGCATTCCCCAGGAATTTGATCTCTTTTTCGATCAGATAGCCGATAGCCGATTCTTTTACAAATTTCGCAACGCCGGCTGTAGAACAATGTGCTCTGTGAGCTGTACCGAATGCATCATTTACATATACATCGCACAAAGAAGCAAGTTCTTTACTGAAACTGTCATCATTTTTCTCTTCTTCCGGGCGGAATCTGGTGTTCTCAAGAAGTACGACCTGCCCTTCCACCATGTTGCTCTTAAACCAGGTAGCATGAGCCCCAACGACTTCATTATCTTTCAGGAAAAGCACTTCCTGTCCCAGCAGTTCGCTTAAACGCTCTGCAACCGGAGCCAGTGTCAACTCTTCTTTCACTTCTCCTTTCGGCTTACCCAGATGGGAACAGATCATAACTCTGCCGCCATCTCCGGAAAGTTTTGCAATAGTCGGAAGCGCAGCAACAATACGTGTGTCGTCTGTGATCTTTCCATCCTTCATCGGAACATTAAAATCACATCGAAGCAGAACAACTTTTCCTTTTACATCAATATCATCAATTGTTTTTTTATTTAACATGGTCATCTCCTTATGAACAGTTCACTATGAAACAAGATAAAAGGCCGGCCATTTGAAATGACCGGCCAGATTTATGAATTAAAGAAATTTCTTGCAGATATATTTCACTGTACGGCACATCTGGCAGGTATAAGAATATTCATTATCATACCAGGCAACGACCTTAACAAGAGATTTGCCTCTTCCAAGATCCATAACCTTTGTCTGGGTTGCATCGAAGCAGGAACCAGCCTCCATGCCAATGATATCTGTGGATACAATCTCATCTTCTGTGTAGGCGTAAGATGGAGTTGCACTTTTCTTCATGAATGCATTAATGTTTTCTTCTGTAATATCTTTCGCCTTCTTTGCGCAGACAGCTACCAGCTCAGTTAAAGAACCTGTGCAGGTCGGAACGCGCTGTGCAGCGCCGTCCAGTTTTCCTTTCAGTTCCGGAATGACCAGACCAATTGCTTTAGCCGCACCTGTGGTGTTTGGCACGATATTATAAGCAGAAGCACGAGCTCTTCTGAGATCCCCTTTCTTATGGAATGCATCCAGAGGCTCCTGATCGCCGGTATATGCATGGATCGTAGTCATAAAACCTTTTTCGATCGGAGCAAATTTATTGAGCGCATTGGCCATTGGCGCCAGGCAGTTAGTGGTGCAGCTTGCGGCGCTGATGACCTTGTCAGATTTCTTTAAAGTCTTTTCATTTACCCCGTAAACGATAGTAGGCATTTTCTCATCACCAGGGCAGGAGATGATCACTTTCTTTGCGCCAGCTTCGATATGCGCCATAGCCTTTTCTGTTGTTTTATATGCACCGGTGCAGTCAATGACCAGGTCAATTGCCATTTCCTTCCAAGGAAGGTTTTTCGCATCACGTTCTCCAGTGATAGCAATCTTATAATCACCGATCTTGATAGCGTCTTTTAAAGCTTTCACTTTGTCTGCATCAACAAATCTTCTGTAAGTCGAATCATATTTTAATAAATGAGCAATCTCAGATGTCGGATGCGAGCAGTTAATACAAACGACTTCTACCTCCGGGTCCTGATAAAGGACACGGAAAGCCAGACGTCCGATCCGCCCAAAACCATTAATTGCAATTCTTTTTTTAGCCATGTATTTATCCTCCTGGAATGATATGCATATTTTTACAAAAGTATTATAACATGAAAAACTTATTATTCAATTAATTAGGGAGTAAAACTTCTCATATTTTAAAAAACTATACTTTTTTTAAATATATGGAAGTCTGTCTCAGCATCATAAGCGCCAGAACGGAATGCGATTTTACTTCGCAAGCTGCATTGCCGGATCAATGCCGCCGAGAACTGTTTGAGCGAAGCGAGTTCCGCAGGCGGCGTTGTGCTTATCCGGGAGTGCAGCGAGCGCTAGTAAAATTCGCGCTGACGGGATGGTGCTTATGATGCTGAGGCAACAACTCATAATATTAAAAAAAGAAAGCCCCCTTTAAAAGGAGGCTTTCCTGTATTAATAGAGATTTGTATTATTTTTTAGCTGCTTTTGCTGCCTTGATCTGTTCGGTCAGTTCCGGAACGATCTTGAATAAGTCACCAACAATACCATAATCAGCAACATCAAAGATTGGAGCAGTCTCGTCTTTGTTGATTGCAATGATAAGGTCAGACTCTTCCATACCTGCCAGATGCTGAATAGCACCGGAGATACCGCAAGCGATATAAAGCTGTGGACGAACGGTCTTGCCAGTCTGTCCAACCTGCATATCTTTTGGCATCCAACCGGAGTCAACAACGGCACGGCTGCAGGAAACTTCTCCGCCCAGCGCGTCTGCTAAGTCGCGAAGGATCTTGAAGTTTTCCGGACCGCCCATTCCACGTCCGCCGGAAACAAGGATCTTGGCATCCATAATATCAACTGTTTCAGAAACGGATTTCACGATATCCAGGATCTCTACATATTTGTTGTTCGGAACAAAACCAGGATTGAATTCGATTACTTCTGCTTTTGCGCCTTCTTTTTTCTCCTGTCTCTGCATAACACCAGGACGGACAGTTGCCATCTGTGGTCTGTTATACGGGCAGGCAATCGTAGCGATGGTATTTCCACCGAATGCCGGACGGGTCATAAGAAGCTGTTTGTGAAGCTGCTCATCTTCTTTTCCCGGGATCGGCTGCAGTGGGAAATCACCAATATCAAGGCTTGTGCAGTCTGCAGTCAAACCAGTTGCTACTCTTGCAGATACTCTAGGTCCAAGGTCACGTCCGATTGGTGTAGCACCAACTAACATGATCTCTGGCTTGAATTCGTTAATAGCACTTGCTAATGCATGTGCATAAGGCTCAGTTCTGTATTCCTTGCATTCCGGATCATCAATAACGATGACCTTATCAGCGCCGTACTCAGCTAACTGATCAGCAAGACCTTTAATATCGCTGCCGATAACAACTGCTGTTACGTCAGTATCCAGATCTTTTGCCAGTTCATTTGCTTTGCCAAGAAGTTCAAATGCGATTCCGCTAAGTTTTCCATCAACCTGCTCAGCAAAGATATATACACCTTTATAATCTTGAATATTCATCTTTTATCGCTCCCTCCTGACTAAATGATGTGTTTCTCGTCCAGTTTGCCCATGATGTAATCAACGGACTCTTTTGGATCAAGTGTGACTTTTTCACCAGCGCCCTTACGGACTTTGTCAGATGCTTTTGCGATCTTCGTCGGGGATCCTGCAAGGCCGATGTTCGCATCGTCCAGTGTCGGAAGATCGGCTCTTCCCCAGACGGTAGTCTCGGCTTCTACTGCGTCCCAGATGCCGCCCGGCGTCATGTAACGGGGCTCGTTCAGCTCGGAAAGAGCGGTGAGCAGGCAGGGCATCTTTGCCTTAAGAACGTGATAACGGTCTTCAAACTGACGCTGAACGATCACATAGTCACCGTCGATCTTAATGCTCTGTGCATAAGAGATCACCGGAATTCCAAGGTGCTCTGCGATCTGCGGTCCTACCTGAGCGGTATCTCCGTCGATCGCCTGACGGCCTGTGATGATCAGATCATAATCCAGTTTCTTGATTCCGGCTGCAACGGTTGAAGAGGTAGCCCAGGTATAAGCACCACCTAAAACTCTGTCTGTAATAAGGATCGCCTTGTCAGCGCCCATAGCCAGAGCTTCCATCAAAACATCGGT
>JAZNHY010000079.1:0-4091 GCA_045577235.1 Lachnospiraceae bacterium | reverse complement strand
CAACAGCAAGCAGCAACTCCTTGGCTCACAGAACGACATGGCTACGATCCGACTTTGCCTATGCAGACAAGCCGACTGTAGCCCGGGTGATTGGCACTATCAACTGGAAATACCGAAACCAGGGAAAACATATGATGTTGATGGTGCCTGGCAGGATAGGAACATCCTCTCCGGAACTGGGTGTTCCGACAGCTTTTTCGGATATCAGCGAGTTTGATGTCATTTGTGAGATGGAAGAAAAAGGAGCGGGTTATAACCCGGAGCTTTCTTATGGGAGCCATATTTTTCAGGATCTGGTGGAAGCAGAGATTTTATATACAGCCATTTTTGCCAATGAAAAGACCGTGCAGTTTCATCCGGAAAAACTGCAGGCAGGACAAAAGCTGCCGATCGATAATTTTGAAAACAAAGACCTGAGCAGCATCATTTCGCTTTATGATGTCAGTTGCAAAGAATGCTGGCTGTATCATGATCTTCAGGCCGAGCAGCTGATCCTGACAGCTCCGTTGTGCAATATTTAAAAATCAGCATGGACAGAAACAGGTTTTTTGTGAGAAATGCTTTTTTTGAAAATGAGCGGTTGACAAACGATTTCACAGGTGTAAAATGCAATGCATAAAGGCAAAGGCGTCTTTGAGTATTTTACTCGAAGGCGCCTTTTCTTTTTGTTTTTTATTTCGAAAGGAGAAGGAACAATGAGTACAGTATCAGATATTTTTGGGAGCCTGGTTTTTGATGATCGTGTAATGCGGGCAACATTATCTGCTGACATTTACGCATCTTTAAGAAAAACAATCGATGAGGGAAGTGAGCTTGACAGCAGCGTCGCCAACGCTGTGGCTCAGGCTATGAAAGACTGGGCGGTCGAGCGCGGCGCAACCCATTTTACGCATTGGTTCCAGCCACTGACAGGCCTTACGGCAGAAAAGCATGATGGCTTTATCTCACCTGCACCGGATGGCAGCGTAATCATGGAATTCTCCGGAAAGGAACTGATCAAAGGAGAACCGGACGCATCTTCTTTCCCGAATGGCGGTCTTAGAGCAACATTTGAAGCCAGAGGTTATTCGGCATGGGACCCGACGTCATATGCCTTTATCAAAGGGAAAACACTTTGTATCCCGACAGCATTCTGTTCCTACGGCGGACATGCCTTAGATAAAAAGACACCACTTCTTCGTTCTATGGAAGTCCTCAGCCGACAGGCACTCAGGATCCTTAAGCTGTTTGGAAATGATACAGCAAAAAGAGTGGTTTCTTCTGTCGGACCGGAGCAGGAATATTTCCTGATTACGAAAGAAATGTATGACAAAAGGCCGGATCTGCGTTTTACCGGACGTACTCTCTTTGGAGCGAAACCACCAAAAGGACAGGAGCTGGATGATCATTACTTTGGCGTGATCAAGCCAAGCGTTGCTGCCTTTATGGAAGATTTGAATAAAGAGCTCTGGAAATTAGGCATTCTTGCAAAAACAGAGCATAACGAGGTGGCACCGGCACAGCATGAACTGGCCCCTATCTATACGACAACCAATATCGCTACGGATCACAACCAGCTGACGATGGAGATCATGCAGAGAGTGGCAGCAGAACATGGACTGGTCTGTCTGCTGCAGGAAAAACCATTTGCAGGCGTGAACGGAAGCGGCAAACACAATAACTGGTCGATAGCCACGGATAAGGGACAAAACCTTCTGACACCGGGCGAGACACCATATGAAAATGCACAGTTCCTGCTGTTCCTCTGCGCGGTGATCAAAGCAGTGGACGATTATCAGGACCTCTTAAGAATCTCTGTTGCAACAGCCGGCAATGATCATCGTCTTGGAGCAAATGAGGCTCCGCCGGCAGTTATCTCCATGTTCTTAGGTGACGAGCTGAACGCTGTATTGGAGGCAATCGAGAATGATACCCCTTATGAAGGCACAACTAAAACACAGATGAAGCTTGGCGTAGATGTGCTTCCGATCTTCAACCGGGATACGACAGACCGTAACCGTACATCGCCGTTTGCATTTACCGGAAATAAATTTGAATTCCGGATGCTCGGCTCTTCCAACAGTATTGCCTGCGCAAATATTATGCTGAACAGCGCGGTTGCAGAAAGTCTGCGCATTTACGCAGATCGTTTGGAACAGGCAGAGGATTTTGAAAAGACTTTGCATGAAATGATCAAAAAAACCATTAAAGATCACAAGCGCATCATCTTTAACGGGAACGGATATGATGATGCCTGGATCAGAGAAGCGACCGAAAAGAGAGGTCTCTTGAACTACCGCACGACGGCTGACTGCATGCCGCATCTCCTGGACAAAAAAAATGTGGATATGCTGACCTCTCTTGGGGTCTTCTCTGAAGAAGAGCTGAGATCCCGCCGGGATATTATGCTGGAGAACTACTGCAAGAGCGTAGTGATCGAGGGCAACACCATGGTGGATATGGCAAGGACCCTGATCGCACCGGCAATCGAGGCATACACAGCAGATATTGCAAAAGCAGCAGCAGCGAAAAAAGCAATCTCACCGACCTTGAAGTGTGAATATGAAACAAAACTCGTCGGAAAGCTCTCCGCACTGGTTAATGAAATTGCAGAAAAAACAGAAGAACTGGATGCTGCACTGTTGAAAGTGCAGGAAGCAGAAGACATTGTGGAAGAAGGATACCTGATCCGTGATCATCTGCTTTCGGTAATGAGTGAACTGAGAGTTCCTTGTGATAAAGCGGAACTGCTGACAGCAAAAAGTTATTGGCCGTTCCCGACTTACGAAGATCTGCTCTTCGGAGTGAAGTAATACAAATTGGAGGAAAAAAACATGACGGTAGAATTTTGGTTTTTAATTGGTGCAGCACTGGTGTTTTGGATGCAGGCAGGATTTGCCATGGTGGAGACGGGTTTTACTCGTGCAAAGAATGCCGGCAATATCATCATGAAGAACCTGATGGACTTCTGTATCGGAACCGTCGTGTTTTCACTCCTCGGTTATGCTTTGATGATGGGAGAAGATACCTTGTTTGGTCTGTTGGGCAAACCAAACCTGGATCTTTTCCTGCATTTTAAAGAATTTATAGCAGCTCCGGCCGAAGGCTTTACGAATGCAAGCTATTTTGTATTCAACCTGGTCTTTTGTGCGACAACAGCAACCATCGTTTCCGGCGCCATGGCGGAGCGGACAAAGTTTTCCGCATACTGCGTGTATTCCGGCGTCATCAGTCTGGTGATCTACCCGATCGAAGCTCACTGGATCTGGGGCGGCGGCTGGCTGAGCCAGATTGGTTTTCATGATTATGCCGGATCCTGTGCGATCCACATGGTTGGCGGCATCGCAGCCCTGGTTGGGGCCATCATTCTTGGACCTCGTATTGGAAAATATGTAACAGATAAAAACGGAAAAGTCACAAAAGTCAATGCGATCCCGGGTCATTCTATCCCGCTGGGAGCGTTGGGCGTGTTTATTCTCTGGCTTGGCTGGTACGGCTTCAATGGAGCTGCTGCCACTTCGCCATCAGAACTTTCATCGATTTTCCTGACGACGACCATCGCTCCGGCAATCGCAACCTGTACGACCATGATCTATACGTGGATCAAAAATGGAAAACCGGATGTTTCCATGTGCCTCAACGCCTCTTTGGCCGGCCTTGTTGGAATTACCGCCGGGTGTGATGCATTGGATGCTTTTGGTGCAGGGATCGTGGGCATAGTCTCCGGTATTCTGGTCGTAGTCATCGTTGAGGTTCTGGACCTGAAACTCCATATTGACGATCCGGTTGGTGCGGTGGGAGTTCACTGCGCAAACGGCATTTGGGGAACGCTTGCCGTAGGTCTTCTGGCAAATCCAAGTGCGCCGGCAGGACTCAGGGGGCTCTTTTATACAGGCGACTTTAAGCTGCTTGGTCTGCAGTTTCTTGGATTTATAACGGTTGCAGCATGGGCAGCTGTGACGATGACGCTTTTCTTCCTGCTTCTTAGGAAAATAAAATTCCTGCGGGCAGAACCTGCGGATGAGCTGGCCGGTCTGGATGGCAGCGAACATGGACTGCCTAGTGCTTATGCTGACTTTATGCCGGCAGTAGATAAATATGCTGAGTTCGGC
>JAZNHY010000078.1:0-2462 GCA_045577235.1 Lachnospiraceae bacterium | reverse complement strand
ACAGAAAACGGCACGATCTTTGATGCCCCAGACAACTTTCAGATCGCGCCGATGGAATATGGCCACTTTGCCTATATTGAATTGTTGTTTATGTACGAC
The DNA here is from genome assembly GCA_045577235.1 of Lachnospiraceae bacterium. GTDB lineage: Bacteria > Bacillota > Clostridia > Lachnospirales > Lachnospiraceae > RGIG5612. The sequence goes on along the minus strand of JAZNHY010000078.1, from coordinate 2,363 downwards.
CGTACCAATCCGGAAGTCGGAAAAGGGGTCGCCGAGTTTCGGCAGGCATCCAGAGATACAGATATTGCCCATCATTTCCATGCAGAAACGCCAGGCTGTCTGAATGCTGTAACGCAGCAGCTTGGACCTCTCTATATGAACTATCATCTCTGGCTGCGCAAGCTGAGAGAAGCATTTGATCCAAAGAACCTGGCGAACCCGATCCTGAAAGAATAGCCGGACTGTTATTTTAATACTCTATCCAGGAAAGCGAATCTGCTTTCCTCCAACTGCTCTGACTCGTAAGCCGGATCTCCGTGTTTTCCTCCCGGGATCGACTCCAGTGTTGCCCTGCCATCCCCGCAGACAGCATTAACACGGTTTACAAACTCTACCGAGCTTTGATATGGTACGACCTCATCTTCCATGCCTGCCTGTATCAAAACAGGCGGGCAATTTTTAGACACATAACTGATCGGAGATACCATCGAAGCAATTCCTTTTGCTTCCCTGCAGTTCACGCCTGCAAAAAGATCGGCAAAATTCGCGATCTTAACACCGCTTGGCATTGGCGGAGCATCTTCCGAAAACTGCGATGCCAGAATGATGTCATACAGGCCGAACATACCGATCATCGCCTGCACGGAACTGTCACTATCCGGCGCTCCCATGCTCCGGTCCTCGAGAGCCTCAACTCCAGCGGAAGTTGCGAGCATGGAGGCAAAGTAAGCGCCTGCGCTGTCACCGGAAACGGCAAACCGGTCCGGATCTAAACAATATTTTTGGGCATTTGCCCGCAGGAAACGGACTGCTGCTTTAACATCATAGACCGGATAAGGAAAGATCACTTCGCCGATCAGACGGTAGTTTACATTGACAACCGCGTAACCGCGCAGCAGACCATTGATCAGATAAATACACTGTGAGTCACGTTTATGTCCACCTATAAAGGCGCCGCCATGAAACTGAATCAGAACCGGAAATGGACCATCCCCTTCTTCCGGAAGAAAAATGTCCATCGTCTGGTTTGGGTTTTCCGTTCCGGCGTATGGAACGTCCAGATACTTCCGTTTGATGCCGCTGACATCTACATCCGGCTGCAGGAAAGGTGGTGCATCAGGCGGCAAAGGTATTATTTTAATTACTGACATAAAGAGCTCCTCCTATTGGTTGATACAAAAGAATTAGAATGTTCCGATATCCATTGCTGCATAAAAACCGCTGACAACAGCCTCTCCGATGCGTGCGGTCTGTGCGGCATCTCCAATAATATCTACATAAGGCGCTTTATCCGCAACTTCATAAAACAGCTGATTATTACTCTTCATGCCGATTGCGTAGAAGACCGAATCTGCTTTCTTCAGGATCTCTTTTCCGCCCATCGCATAACGGACGCCTTCATCTGTGATCTCAAGCACATCTGCCTGCTCGACCAGTTTTACTCCATATTGTTTGACAGCAAGTTTCACGCCCCATCCGTAAGAGGTTCCAACGTCCGCAAGACAGGTATACTTCTCCAGAACAGTGACTTTCTTACCGAGAGCACCCAGATGCGCTGCTGCCTCAACGCCGCTTAAACCGCCGCCGATGATCACGACTTCTTCTCCCACACTGTCTGCATGGAAATAAGCATCCAGGATATCCCGTGCTTTTTCCCATCCTTCAAGGAAGGTTGGCGGGATCGGTTCTCCGCCGGTCGCAACGATGATGTGATCGGCTTTATAGGATCCAACCAGTTCCGGGGTTGCCTCAGTTCCAAGTTTTACAGTGATGTTCGGATACAGGGACGGCAGCTTCTGAATGTACTGCAGATACCGCTTCAGATCCGGCTTTAAGGCGTCATTCTTTGCATAGCGGATGGTGCCGCCTAATTCTTCGTTCTTTTCCAACAGAGTGACAGTATGTCCTCTTCTTGCAGCCGTCACCGCTGCTTCAACACCGCCCGGGCCGCCGCCGATGACAAGCACGTTCTTCTTGATCTTCGCTTCCGGAATATCCTCCATGAAACCGACACGGGTCTCGTGTCCGGTCGTCGGATTGACACTGCAGCGGAAGAAACGGGTCTTGTTATCGCCGTCTGTACAACGCATGCAGCGCAGACACGGCGTGATCTCATCGATCCGTCCGGCTCTTGCCTTGTTTGGCATGGCGGGATCTGCGATCAGGGCACGCGAGAAGGAAATACCATCTGCATCGCCGCTTGCGATGATCTCTTCTGCCATTTCCGGACTGACGATCGAGCCTACCAGATAAAGCGGGAATTTCACTTTGCCGCTTTGCTTGATCTCACGCACGAATTCCCGGTTGGATGCCCATGGGATATAGGTGCTTGGCATGCAGTAGTTCCAGTCTTCTGTTGAGACCTCCGCCATATCAACATACTC
>JAZNHY010000077.1:0-14591 GCA_045577235.1 Lachnospiraceae bacterium | reverse complement strand
GTGATCATGGTGGTCGGGTTGACCCTTTTTGCTTCTTCCAAAAGGATCGGATAAAGATCCTTCACGGAATGTGCCTCTGCCTTTATTTCTTTCAACCCCGTATCCAGCCGGAACAGGCCGAACAATTTCACTGTTACCATTGTTTATCCTCCCGGCCTTACCCGACAATTTTTAACTTCCGCAGTGTCTTTAATGTTGGCACGCCGCTCTCATCCCAGCCGCGCGCCTTGTAATATGTCTTTTTCATCTTATCCAGCGGCACCTTCGTCTTTGGATTATTCGGATCCTGCGGAACATCCGTCAGCCGCTTTGGCAGCGTATCATCCTTCGCAGAAATACCAAACTTGCAGTCCAGCGCACGCTCTAAGGTATAGCCTCTCTCACCGCAGCGGATATAACTGCCAAACTTCAGCGGCATACCGACCGCCAGCTCCATCGCCTTGGTATGATGGAAGATTGGCAGATGCACTGCCAGCACCGTTGGGAATTTATTGATCAGGCGCAGCACTCCGCCGATAAACGGGATGGCCGCATTAAAGATGGTCGTCACAACGCCGTTCGGCCGGGTGATCAGAAATCCCGGGAAGAACGCGTAAGAAGTAAACAGGCACTGCCCCGTTGCGCTGATGGTCTCCATCAGATCCTGGAACAGCATCGTAAAATCTGCCTTGGCATGCGGCGTCTGCGGATTGGTAAATAGTCCCAGTCCTTCCAGAATGACCAGATAGCCTCCATTCAGGTGACATCCGCCGCGGTTGGAAACAGCATATCCAAGTCCCTGGCCGACAGCCCGCCGCGGCTCATAAGCCGCCAGCTCCAGTCCCTTCGACTGAATGGCAAATTCCTTGCCGCCATATTTTTCCGAACATTTCCGGCTGCCGTTCGCAAGGTCATCCCCCACGCCGCGCCGGTATGCTATATCCTCAAACAGCTGCGAGAGCCCATCCGTCTTTCCAAACTCCAGACCATTATCCCAAAGGCCCTTCTCATTGGCTTCCATCGCATAGGCGATGGTAGATGCGCAGGAGATGGTATCCATGCCCAGCTCATCCAGCTCGTTGTTCCAGTCGCAGATCTTCTGCAGGTCATTGTTCAGGATTCCGCCGCCCAGAAGCCCTAACGTCTCCAGCTCCGGCCCCTTGACCTCTTTCCCTTTTACATTGACCGTCCGCGCGCATTTGATCGGACACGTCAGACAGCCCTGGTTGACAATATTGTAATCCTCCGCCAAAGTCTCGCCGTTGACCATATCAAAGTCTTCGTACTGTCCGTAGTTATAGTTTTTCGTGGAAAGCATGCTCCGCATCTGCATGGAAGAAACCAGACCGGCCGTACCCATCCGTGGCAGCTGATTGCCGGTCAGCGGATGATTCTTCAGATACTCAAACCACTTTGCATTCCATACCTTCACCTGCTCCGGGTTCTTAATATTGAACGCATGGTTTCCATAGGCCACAATGCCCTTGATGTTTTTGTACCCCAGGTTGGCGCCCATGCCGGTCCGCCCGCCGGCTCTCTCGTCGGAGATCACGGCAGAATAAAGGACCAGGTTTTCGCCCGCAGGGCCTATAACCAGCTGTCCATGGCGAAGGCCCCTTCCTCCCTTGCTTTCCCGCATCAGTTCATGAAGGCGTTCCTGAGCTGCCGATGCCTTAAGCCCCCACAGCCCGTCTGCATCCGCATCATGGAAAACAAAAGAGCCGTTATTGATCTCAATCCAGGTGTGCGTCTCACACCTGCCCCTAAGGATGATCGCATCAATACCAGCCCGCTTCAGATAATAGCCAAAAGAACCACCGCAGTTAGAAGTGCCGATATGTCCGGTCTGAGGTGAAATGCCAGAGATATTAAACCGGCCGGAAGACGGCGCTCCCGTTCCGGTCAAAGGTCCGGTAGAAATGACAACGATATTCTCATCCGAAAAAGCCGTTTCCGTCCCTTTCAGATTATCGTAAAGAATCTTATCTGCCATCGTCTTGCCGCCAATAAAGAGCTCACGCTCCCTGTCATTCCAGGGATATTCGGTGATTTCTTTCGTCGACAGATCGATCTGCACCACGCGGCCCATATAGCCGCCATACATTGTTCCCATCCTGTACTCCTAATTGTACTAAAATCTGTACAATCCGATTGTATGTTATTGCTGTATAAAAAGCAATGACTGTGTACAGGTTTTTCTTTTCTTATCCCAAATGGGAATATCAAAAAATGATAAAGTCAGATGATCATTCCTTGGTCGCATCGGTTCCTGTTAGATGAAAAAACTCTTTCGTAAAAGCGCAAAAGTTTGCTGCCATCGGTGATAAGCGCCTCTCCCGCTTAAAACAGATCTTCATTTTACGCACATATTTATCATTAGGCGCAGGGAATAAAAGGATGCTGTCGTCCTTATGCAAAGCTCTCATTTCTTCCGGTACAAACCCCTGCGCCAGCCCGGAGGTGATCATCTGCAGATGTGCTCCTCCGCTATTAACAAAACAGAAAGAGACATCCGGATCGCTGATAGAAGAAAAAAACTGATAAGCAAACTCGGCTCTCCCGTTGATCTGCATAAAAACGTAATGTTTCGGTGCGACCAGTTTTTTCGCCCGTGCCAGTAACAGTACTTCATCCCCAAAATCATATCCCCTGAATTTCCGGAACCGGTTCTCATCCGGATAGACGGCCACATCATATGCATTGATATCCAGATAGTCCTGATACTCCGCCTGTGTATCTACATCAAACGTTGCCTCCGGATATTTTGCCTGAAACGCTATCATACACTGAAATAATTTGTAGAGTCCTCCGCAAATAGCAATACGGATCTTCTTTTCCGGATTGCCTAAAGATCTTCGCATTTCTTCTTTTGCTTCGCTCACTTCCTGCAGCGTCTTCCGGCAGGTATCCAGAAAACGATTCCCTTGTTCATTCAAAAAAAGCTTTTTCCCATGTCTGTCAAACAAAGGGACGCCCAGCTCTTCTTCCAGTCTCAATATATTTTTAGAAAGCGTCGACTGTGTCATGTGCAGAGAGTCCGCCGCTTTGCTGACATTTTCCATCTGTGCAACTACAGTAAAAAAGTGCATTTGATCTATATTCATATACCTTCCTCCTTATTACGTTTCGGAATATATATTATTTATACTCTTATTATAGAAAAACTTGTTTTTTAAGGCAATGAGAAAAAAATATATGCCATTCGGGCATAAAGGCTGTCAAATCCGCTAAACGCTTTTCTTGCAATACCTTTTTCTACTGTTTAGAATCAATCGGAAAGATTTTTAAATTCCGAAAGAGAATATAATAGGAGGAATCAAAATGAAAATAGTTAAAATCCTTACTTGCGGCCTTCTGGCTGGCTGCATGCTGACCATGCTCTGCGCATGCGGCAGCAAAAAAGAAGAGCCGGCTCCTGCAGGAAGCAGTAGTTCAGCCGCTGTTACTCCGGCAGAGGATGCAGGCATCGGTCTGGATATCCTGATTGAAGAAGACGACAGCATGATCAACACCTACTCCCTTCTGGCTGTCAATCCACAGGCTCCATGGGTAGATGCAGACGGAAACTCTGTTGATCCGACAACAGTTTACATCAACACAACCGGTGCTGATGCTCTGATCAACTGGATGCTTTCAGAAGAAGGCCTGGATGCAGCAGGCAAATATGGATTCGATGAATATGGCGAGTATCTGTTCTACATTAAAGACGATGCTCCAAAAGCAACTGCTGAGATCCCGCAGGCAACTCCGGAAACAAAGACGATCCGTCTTTCCACCACAACATCCGTCAATGACTCCGGTCTGCTCGGCTACCTGCTTCCGATCTTCGAGCAGAAATACGGATACACCGTAGAAGTCGTTTCCGCAGGTACCGGTAAAGCCATCGCAAACGCAAAGATGGGCAATGCTGACCTGCTTCTGGTTCATGCAAAATCCCAGGAAGAAGATTTTGTTTCCGCAGGTTTCGCCCGCATCGTGGACGGACAGGCTGCAGAACGTCTTTCCTTCATGTATAACTACTTTGTTCTTTGCGGACCAAAATCAGATCCTGCAGCTGTGAAATCTGCAGCAGATGTTAAGGCAGCATTCAAGGCAATCGCCGATGGAAAATTCCTGTTTGTATCCCGTGGTGATAAGAGCGGAACACATACCAAGGAATTATCCCTGTGGCCGGAAGACCTTGGAATCGATGTCGAGGCAGAGACTTTCGAGGCATATCAGGACTGGTATGTTTCCGCAAATGCCGGCATGGCAGTCTGCCTGTCTATGGCAAACGAGCGTCAGGCTTACATCCTTTCTGACAAGGCAACCTTCCTGACCTTCAAGGCAAACGGCGGCATCCTCGAGAAATAATAAATATTCTTGAAGAGCAATAATACTCTTGAAGAGTGATCAGTATCCTTGAAGAATGATTGGTAGTTTCGGTGAAGCTTTTCGATTAATATTCAGCGGTGATCAGACGTTATATCAGATCATCGCTGTGACCTTGCGTATGACCCTGACCAGTTCCTTATTGGCGCTCATTATCGGAGTGCCGATAGGGACCTGGCTGGGAAGTGCCCGCTTCCGCGGACGCAAGATCCTGGTCGTGATCGACCGCGCGCTGATGGGACTCCCTCCTGTCGTCTGCGGTCTTTTTTGCTATCTGCTCTTTTCCGGTGTTGGTCCTTTACGCTCCCTTCGCCTGCTCTATACATTAGCCGGCATGGTCATTGCACAGGTCATGCTGCTGTGCCCTATGGCGATAGGCATGATGGAAAGCCACGCCAACAACATCGCCCCGCAGATCCGTGAAAACACCAGAGGCCTTGGCATCCGCAGATTCCGTACTCTGCTGCTTACAATGAATGAAAGCCGTTATCACATCGCCACCACTTTCCTTACGCTCCTGGGGCGTGCCCTGGCAGAAGTCGGTGCAGTGTCGATCGTCGGCGGCGCGATCATGTTTAAAACAAACGTAATGACCACTGCGATCATGGATTACACCAGCATGGGCAATTTCAAGACAGCCCTGGCGCTGGGCATCATCCTGTTGTTCCTTTCGCTTGCTTTAAACATCATCGTAGCACTAGTCCAGGGGAGGTTTGAGAAATGATCCTTCCTGCATTAAAGAAAACCTATCAGGGCCAGCTTGTACTGGATATTCCGTCAATCGAGATTGCGGACGGCAGCATCACCGCCATCTGCGGTCAGAACGGTTCCGGCAAATCCACACTGGCAAAGATCCTGGCCGGGATAGAAAAACCGGATGATGGCACAGTTACCTCTGCCACTGCCAAATCTGTTGGTTACCTGCCGCAGCAGAGCTACGCTTTCCATATGTCCATTACCAGCAACCTGATGCTGAACAAAGACCCGAAAAAAACAAAGCAGGAAAACCTCGCTCATGCTGCGCAGCTCCTTAAGGAAATTGGCCTTGAAAGCATGGCAAAGAAAAACGCAAAGAAGCTTTCCGGCGGAGAAACACAAAAAATGGCGCTTGCACGCCTCCTTATGAAATCATATGACATGATCATTCTGGATGAGCCGACCGCATCCATGGACACGGCCTCTATCCCTACAGCAGAGAAAATGATCTGCGACTATCAGCGCAGCACCGGCTGCACCATCTTGATCATTACCCACTCACCGGAGCAGGCCCAGCGTCTGGCAAGCCACACTATCCGCCTGGAAGGCGGCAAACTCAGCGAGTGATCATTTTTATGACCAATCGCACGCTTTTTTCTCCTGGTCATAAACAAACCCACAACGCAATAAAAAAAGCTGCCGCGATCAGCGGCAGCCCTTAAACACATCTAAATAGCCGAAACACAAGCAGCTTATGCTCTGGACAGATACTCACCTGTACGGGTATCGATCTTGATGATCTCGCCCTGCTCAATGAACAGCGGAACCATAACCTGTGCACCGGTCTCAACGATAGCCGGTTTCTTTGCGCCGGTTGCCGTGTTGCCTTTAAAACCAGGCTCTGTCTCGGTGACAGCCAGCTCTACAGATGTCGGAGGCTCAACAGAGAAAACTTTGCCCTTGTAGGAGCAGACCTTAACGGTTTCGTTCTCTTTCACAAATTTCATGGAATCGCCGGCGTCCTCGTGGCTGAGCTGGATCTGCTCATACGTATTGTTATCCATATAGTTGTACATATCGCCGTCATCGTACAGATACTGCATATCTGCGCGGTCGATGTGCGCATTCTCAAACCGGTCAGTCGGGCTGAACGTTCTTTCAACAACGCTGTCGCGAAGAATGTTGCGCAGCTTCGTTCTGACAAACGCAGCACCTTTTCCCGGTTTTACATGCTGAAACTCCAGAACCTGGAAAATTTCGCCTTCAATCTCGACCGTAAGACCGTTTCTGAAATCGCCTGCTGATACCATATAAAAATCCTCCTTAAAGTACTCTTTCTACAATCTCATTAACTAATTTATTTTAATTTAAAAACCCTAAAGTTTCAACTATTTCCTTGCAGATCTCATCGATATTTTTGTTCTCGGTGTCGATGACAACGTCCGCAACACTGTTGTAGAGTTCTTCTCTGCTCTTCATCAGCTGCTTCACATAATCCAGATCAAAGTTATCGCCCAAGAGCGGTCTGGTCGGGTCGTTCTTCACACGGTCGCGGATGGTTTCTGCCGATGCCGTCAGCAGCACGATGACGCCCTTCTCTTTGATCATCTCGATATTCTCCTGCCGCAGCACAACGCCGCCGCCCAGCGAGACGACCTGATAATTTCCTTTGATCACATGACGCAGATGTTTTGTCTCTTTATCACGGAACACACTCTCCGACTGGTTGGCAAAGATGTCCGCGATCGTCGTATGCTCCTTCGCTTCAATATACGCATCCAGATCGATCTTTTTCAGTCCGTAATTGCTGGCCAGTGCATTTGCCACCGCCGTTTTGCCGGTGCCCATAAAGCCGATCAGGAAGACCTTCTTAAAGTTCTCATGAATGACGTTCAGCACGCTCTCCAGACCATCGATTGGGATCTGCCCTGGTGCACTGCTCTTTGTGATGGAAGCAAACGTAATGGCACTCTCCATAAACTCGCCGATGATCCGCGTGACCGTTCCAAGATGTCCCATGGAGATGGCAATGATCGGACAGAAATCATAAAGGTTTGCCGTGTTGACGGAAGCATTGATCAGATTCAGCACATCCCGCTTGCTGTTCGGCATGTAAGCAACTTTTACGATGTCCGCGCCCATATCCTTCATGTCGGAGAAATCCTGAATGATCTCCTCAAACATTGGCGTTTTAGCAAAATCATGCTTGGAGATGATGACATACGAGCCGTTGTCCTTGAGCGTTTCCACAAACTCTTTATCGTCCGGAATGGCCGATGCTTCCACATCGATCAGCTCCGCATAATAACAATCAGAAACCATCTTCAGAAGCTTCTTATAAGCATCCAGACCAATTGCCTGCTTGCCGCCTTCTTCTTTCCGGCGGCAGGTGAAGATGATCGGCTTGCGGCAGGCATGACGCACCTTGGCGGCCACATCCTTTGCTTTTTCCGGATCCAGGATATTGGCGTAATAATCCGCGCGGAACTCGATCAGATCGCAGTCGATCTGATTGGCCTGCTCCACCATCGCCAGGATCTCCGAAACCGTCTCTCCCAGTACGATGGCACAGATCTTCGGCTTGCCCTGTCCAATATACAAATTCTTAACCTTGACCACTTTGCCCATACATGCACCTCAGCTGATAAGAACTGCCGCGACACCACTTAAGCCGCAGCGTACTTCACAGTCAAAACAAATTGATACATTTCTGATATGACTATTCTGCCACAACTGATAAAGAAAACACAAGGGCAGTTTTTCCAAACTGCCCTCGCGAGTAAAAAACAATTTTTGCTTAGTCGATCTCTTCGAACTGGCTGTTGTACAGCTCGGCATAGAATCCGTTCTTTGCCAGCAGCTCTTCGTGGTTGCCCTGCTCTATAATATCGCCATCTTTCATAACAAGGATCAGATCTGCATTCTTGATCGTCGAAAGTCTGTGGGCGATGATGAACGAAGTACGTCCGGCCATCAGCTTGTCCATAGCATCCTGGATCAACTGCTCGGTTCTGGTATCGACCGATGATGTTGCTTCATCCAGGATCAGGAACGGAGCATCCTCAACCATCGCACGTGCGATCGTGATCAACTGCTTCTGACCGGCAGAAACATTTGCCTCTTCATCCAAAACCGTATCATAGCCATCCGGCATTGTCATGATAAAGTGATGGATTCCGGCCATCTTGGCAGCCTGTACGATCTGCTCATCCGTTGCCTCTTTGTTGTAACGGATATTTTCTTTAAACGTTCCCTCAAACAGCCAAGTGTCCTGAAGCACCATGCCGAACAACTCATGTACTTCCGCTCTTTGCATATCACGGATATCATGCCCATCAATGGTGATCTTACCGCCGTTCACCTCATAGAAGCGCATCAGCAGGTTGACCATGGTCGTCTTGCCTGCGCCTGTCGGTCCGACGATAGCCACCTTCTTTCCTGGAAATGCTTCTGCACTGAAGTCCTTGATAATGGTCTGGCCTTCGTAATAACCAAAGTTAACATGATCAAATACGATGTCGCCCTTTGCATTGCCTTCACCGATCAGGATCGGCTTATTGGAATCATCTTCCAGTTCTTCTTCTTCCAGGAAGGAGAAGACACGCTTGGAGGATGCAGCCGCACTCTGCAGCTGGGTAAATACCTGACCAAGCTGCTGCAGCGGCATTGTGAACTGACGGATGTACATCATGAACGCAACGATGGTTCCGAAAGTGATATAACCTTTCATAGCCAGAAGCGCACCGGTGATACAAACCAGAACATATCCAAAGTTACCAACGAATCCCATCAAAGGAGGCATAATGCCGCCAAAGAACTGGGCTCTCCATGTCGTATTACGGAATCTCATGTTGGTCTCATGGAACCGTGCATGCTCCTGCTCTTCTGCATTGTATGCCTTAACAGTATTGTGTCCGGAATAGATTTCCTCCACCTGTCCGTTCAATTCACCAAGAACGGAGTGCATCAGAGAGAAGTATTTCTGGGAACGTTTCATGATGTTGATCATGATGATGAATCCCAGAATTGCCGATCCAACAGCAACCAGTGTCATGATCCAGTTCGTAAAGAACATAATGAGCATAACACCGATGAACTGCGTGCCGGCATGGAACAGATTGCCGACACTCTGGTTCAGAGACTGTCCGATCGTGTCGACATCATTAACGATACGGGAAAGGATATCACCGATCAATGTATTGTCAAAATACCGCAGCGGCAGAACATTGATCTTCTGGGAGATATCTTTTCTTAATCCGTACGAAGTCCTTTGTGTAACAACGTTCATAAGCCGCATCTGCAGGAAGGAGAAGATCCATGCCAGGATATAGAATCCTGCAAGCATGAGTCCGATCCGCGCGACAGCCTGCAGATCAATATCTCCTGTAAATCCGGCTGTGATAAGGTCAGCGATCTTACTGACAAATTTCGGTCCGATGATCGTCAGGACCGTTCCCAGCATGGAAAACAGAATTGCCAGGAACAATCTGACCCGGTTTCTCCCCAGGTATCTGATCAAAGGAGCTAAGTATTTTAAATCGGCTTTATCGCCTGGACGTCCACCACCTCTACGCATTGGCCAATTCCTCCTCTGATAACTGGGAGAAAGCAATTTCGCGGTATACATCACAGGACTGCATCAATTCGTCATGGGTACCGATGCCGACAGCCTTACCTTCCTCTAAAACTACGATCTTATCTGCATCGCGTACTGTACCAATACGCTGTGCAACGATCAGTGTGGTTGCATTCTGCGTTTCTTTCTTCAAAGTTGCACGCAGAGTTTTATCGGTCTTATAATCCAGAGCCGAGAAGGAATCGTCGAAGATATAGATCTCCGGATCTTTTGCAATTGCTCTTGCAATAGAGATTCTCTGCTTCTGTCCACCGGAAAAGTTGGTTCCACCCTGTGCAACTTCTGTATAAAGACCCTTCTCTTCTTTTTCCAGAATGTCTTTGCCCTGTGCGATCGTAAGCGCACGGGTGACCCATTCATCCGTCATCTCATGATCTGTGTCATGGCCGAATTCAATATTGGACTTGATCGTGCCTTTAAAGAGGACAGCCTTCTGGGCAATATATCCGATCCGGTGATGCAGCTGATGCTGCGTGTATTCTTTCACGTTCACGCCATCCACCAGCACCTCGCCCTCGGTGACATCATAGAACCGGGGAACAAGATTGATCAGCGTACTCTTACCGGAGCCGGTCGACCCGATAAAGGCGACCGTCTCACCGGGCTCCGCCGTGAACGAGATATTTTCCAAAACCTTCTCTTCTGCATCTGGATACTGGAAGGAGACGTTACGGAATTCGATCTTGCCTTCTTTATAAGGGTTCTCGTTTCCTTTTCCGTCAACGACCTTGGTCTCTGTATCCAGAACTTCATTCAGACGGCCTGCAGCAACCATAGCACGCGGCAGCATGATAAAGATCATTGCTACCATCATGAATGCCATGATGATGTTCGCTGCATAAGCCATGAATGTGACAAGCTGACTGAACAAGTCAACTCTGCCTGCCAGCGGAGTCCCCTGGATCATATGCGCGCCGACCCAGTAAATGGCCAGCGACGTCGCACTCATAACAATATTTATGGTAGGCGGCATAAATGCCATGATCCGGCCCGTATATAAATGGTTATCCCGCAGGTCTACATTGGCTGCGTCGTATTTGTTTTCCTGATAGGTTTCCGCATTGTATGCCCGAACGACACGGATGCCGGAAAGAAGCTCTCTGGCGACTTTGTTCAGGTTATCCGTCAATTTCTGGATCATACGGAATTTCGGGATGACCAGGATCATGTTGGAAATGATCGTACCCGCGACGATCACGACCGCGATCAAAACAACGATCATCCATTGCCATCCTTTCCCAATGATCTTAAGGAATGCCCAGATCACGATGATCGGCGCACGCAGGAACGCCTGCATACCCTGTGAGATCAGGATGACGACCTGTGTGATATCATTCGTAGATCTGGTGATCAGGCTGGCGGTGGAGAATCTTCCGATCTCTTCCATCGAGAAACCTACAACTTTTGTGTAAACTGCATCTCTGACTCGCGTGGAAAAACGGCAGGAAACCTGCGACGCGCAGAAACTTACCATGACGGAACAACCGGCATCTCCGACGGCACATAAAAGCATGATCGCACCAGCTTTTAAGATGTCATTCATCGCTCCGCCAGTTTCGACTAACTGGGTTACTTTTGTCATGTAATCCGGAAGTTTGAGGGTCAGAAAAACACTGCAGACAACGAAAAAGAGAACGCCGCTCGCAAACATCCATTCCCTCTTTCTCATGTACCTCAACAATCTAAACATTAGCTTCCCTTCTTTCTTGATTTGCGTTTCTTCGCCGCAAATTTTAATAAGAAATCTATATTAATTATTCAACAAAATAATTGTAAGTGTCTTTTATTTATTACTCAATACTAACTTCAAATTTTGGCAGTTTATACGAAAAACAGCCATTCAGACGGCTGCTTTTTAGTGATTGTGTATACCATTTTCCGTTTTATCATTCATTCGGTGTATGAGGTGATTCGGTTGAAAAATCAGCCTGTTTTTTTATACATTATTTTTATACTTTCAGCCCGGAAAAAGCCCGTGCCAGATTCCAAAAGAAAGGAATGCCTGATGATATAACATGCCCAATCCATTCATATTCCGCAAACCCTTCTCCTGCGCCATTTTGATAAGATCCGTTGTGAAATCCCCGTATACAGCATCCGCCACAAACAGGTCTTCTTTTGCATCTTCCAGGTCCGGGACAATGCAGCCTGTACCGCCCATTCCAAGCGGAGTTGCATTCACCAGAATGTCTGCCGATGCAACCGCCCTGCGGGTTTCTTCTTCCGATGGACGATGCAGCATCTGCGCATCAGCGCCTCCGGCAAGTGCACTTTCACAGATAGCACGCGCCGCACCGCCTGCGCCAAAGATGATCATCTTCTTCCCTGCAGTTTCCACCTGCATATCTTTCAGTGCATTCATAAAGCCGTCGCCGTCCGTATTGTACGCGATCAGTTTTCCGTCCACGATCTTGACCGTGTTGGCGCAGCCGATCTTCCTGACCCGTTCCGTCAGCGCATCACAGTAATCCAGAATCTTTGTTTTCCCCGGCATCGTGATATTAAAGCCCGCAAAACGGCCGTCCTCTTTGATCGCATCCACGGCCTCGTTCAGTTCGTCCTCTTTCGCCTCGATCAGAATGTAATCGTACGTATCCATGGAGAACTGCGCAAACGCCTGCTTATGGATCATCGGAGAAAGACTGTGCGCAATCGGACTGCCGATAAGTCCGGTCAGATGTCTTGCCTCAGATTCTTTTATAGTTGGAAATAATTTGGACATGAGATATTCCTTTCAAAAACATCGCCGCCAGGCTCCGCTTACTGCGATGCCGCCGATTACAGTAATTATGTAAACTTCAGCAATTTTGCAGATTACATCAGTGTCGCAGATTAAAGCGATGCCGGATGGTTCTTGCGGTAACGGAAATAGAATGGCATTATGATCCGCTCCCCAAACCGCTTCAGGCGGATCTGGAACTCCGGATCCAGAAAAATAGGTTTCACCAGAATAGATTTCAGGCCTGCCCGGTTTGCTCCGTAAATATCCGTAAAAAGCTGATCCCCCATAAACAGTGTGGTCAGCTTTGTACCCCCGCAGCGTCTCATTGCTTCCAGATACGGCTTGCGGGACGGTTTTCCTGCATCAAAAATATAGTCGCT
Organism: Lachnospiraceae bacterium; assembly: GCA_045577235.1. Lineage (GTDB taxonomy): Bacteria > Bacillota > Clostridia > Lachnospirales > Lachnospiraceae > RGIG5612. The sequence goes on along the minus strand of JAZNHY010000077.1, from coordinate 1,807 downwards.
CTTCACGACATCCGCAAAGCTTTTGACCCTCGGTTCATGATTGTTGGAGATGATGCAGGTGGAAAAGCCGATCGCACGCAGCTCCTCAAAAAAAGCCACTGCTTCTTTATTTGGCGGAGCGCCGTGCTTTACCAGCGTGTTGTCGATATCCAGGACCAGCGCCCGGTACCCTTTTTGATATAGTTTTGAAAAATCAACTGCGTATGCGTTTGACACATACACAGTTGGATAAAAGCGTTTAAACATCTGGATGAAAATGATCCGGAACCTTCCTGCAAAAGATTCCGGATGATCCTTTCGTTACTTGCTGAGTTTTTTGATCTCGTCAATAAATGTGTTAACGTCTTTGAATTCCCGGTAAACAGAAGCGAACCTGACATATGCCACCTGATCTACTTCTTTCAGCGAATCCATGACGATCTCACCGATCTGGCTGCTTCTGACTTCTGCCGTTCCCAGAGAATAGATTTTGGTCTCGATGTCATCGACCAGCTGTTCCAACCGGGATGCGGATACAGGCCGCTTGTAGCAGGCCCTGAGAACACCTTTTTCAATCTTGGTCCTGTCATATGCCTCGCGGTTGTTGTCCTTTTTGATGACGATCAGCGGAATGGTCTCTATTTTTTCATACGTCGTAAACCGCCTTTGACAGCGGTCACATTCACGGCGGCGTCTGATGGCCGTCCGGTCTTCATTTGGACGGGAATCCAGAACTTTTGTATCAACGCATCCGCAAAACGGGCATTTCATGGAAAAAGCCTCCACTCCTCACATTTGAAGTGATTGTACCATATGTTGCGTGTATTAGCAAACAGAAACCACAAAGTATGGGGAAAAAGTTGCTTATTTCAGCTCGAACAGCTTCTCTTTGATCGCTGAGAGCGCCTGTGCATCCACCGGAAGCTCATCCAGAGGTTTCGTCAGAAGGTCTGCACCTGCGCTTTGAATCTTCTCTGCCAGAGATGCATCTGCCTCTTCCAAAACAGCAACCGATTCATCATATTTCAGGATATCACCGATCACGCTGCTCTCATTGAACAAATGCAGATAATCCTTCTGCGGCATATAGTCAAAATCATAGGTGCCTGCCGTCAGGGTCTGCTCTTTGATCGCCTCATCAGCGCAGTCCGGGAGCACAACCTGTGCCTCACATCCCTCCGGGATCTCAAAGTGGAAATGGATCTGCCCTTCCTCATTTACATCCCATTTGGATACGATATTTCCGTTAGGCGTTGCGCATGTTCCGGCTGCATCGATCAGCCGGAAGTTCGGCATCGGCGCGATCTTAACTTTGGTAAATCCAGGCTCCAGCGCCGTGATACCGTTGACATATCTGGTCAGGAATTCCGCTGTCTTTTCGTTATTGCCGTCAGACAGATCGTCCGCATGATCGCTCATCCAGTCGTTCATCAGATACCGATATGCCAGGTCACTCTGTCCGCATTCAGCCAGTGCAAACGGAAGCTGGGTGCGTCCCACCTTGCCGCATTTCAGCTGATACTGATCTTTCTTTAACTGCTTCAAAAAGTCTTCCTGCAGTTTATCTTTCTGATCGTAAAGTCCGCTCTTTAAAGCCAGAACATACGCAGTCTGCGTATCTTCCGCCAGTCTGCCGGAACGTGTAAAGAACTCGTCCAGGAACGCCTCTTTGATGTTGCCGGCCAGTTCTGCAAACTGCTTTTCATCCGCTTCTTTACCCAATGCTTTAGCAGTTTTTTCCGCAGCCTGGGCCATCTCATAGTAGGAAACAGTTGCCACGAAGGACGGGTCTGTGTCATCGTCCGCCATCTTAGGTGCCTGCAAAATA
>JAZNHY010000076.1:0-5171 GCA_045577235.1 Lachnospiraceae bacterium | reverse complement strand
GTGCATTCATTCCGGGAGGCATTGTCAGAATCTTCACCTCTGATGCCGGCATTGTTGAAGAAGGACGCAAGTATCTGCTGATCATCATGTGGACCTTCCTGCTGTACATCCTGACCAATATTCTGATGGCTGCCCTCCGCGCTGTTGGAACAGTCAATATTTCCTTTTATATTTCGATCATATCTCTGGTCATCAACGTTGGTATCAATTATGTTCTGATCTTCGGAAAAATGGGATTTCCGGAAATGGGGATCACCGGTGCTGCAATTGGTACCCTGATCGCCCGCATCATTGAATTACTGATCGTTCTTCTGTATTTGATCTTCGCAGATAAGAAACTAAAGCTTTTCAAAAAGCCATCCGATTCAGAAAGTGCCATCGCATGGCTTCTTAAGAACGATGCCGAACTATGGAAAGATTATTTAAAGGTCTATTTCCCGATCATGTGCGCTACGGTGCTATGGGGTGTTTCTGTACCGATGCAGACAGCTATTTTAGGCCATCTGAGTGCAGATGCCATAGCGGCAAATTCCGTTGCCACCACGTTTTATCAATACTTAAAGGTGATCGTTGTTGCCATGAGTTCGACCAGCGCTGTCATGATCGGACAGTCGATCGGCCGCGGGGAAATGACCCGGATCAAAAGTGATGGCAGAACACTTTCCGTCATCGATGTCGGAATCGGTTTTCTTTTGGGCTTACTGTTAGTCATCCTGAAGAATCCACTTTTGACTCTCTATAATCTGAATGAGAATGCCTTAGCTCTGGCCGGACGCCTGATCCTCATCATGGCTGTGATCATGGTTGGAATGAGCTATCAGATGCCTGTCAGTTTCGGCATTATCCAGGGAGGCGGAGATGCCAATTTCACAATGGCTATGAACCTGATCTCAACCTGGCTGATCGTTATGCCTCTCAGCTTCATGGCCGCTTTCTGGTGGAAATGGCCGGTAGAATGGGTCGTTGTAGTCGTTCAGTCCGACCAGATATTTAAATGCTTACCGACCTTTATTCACTTCCGGAAATATACTTGGATGAAGAAGCTCACCAGGGAGACATAAAAAAAGCGTAAAGTGAGGTTCTCCCAACTTTACGCAAATCGGTGTGACAGGATTTGAACCTGCGTCCTCTGCGTCCCGAACGCAGCGCTCTACCAAACTGAGCCACACACCGATGTGTCATGCACGTGTGCTATTTTACAAGGGAAAGCCGAAATAATCAAGACTAAATATTAAAAAAGACAAAGAAAAAACTGCCGCATTTTCATGCGGCAGTTTCTTTCATACGTCAGTCAATGTTGATACGTTTCGGCTGCTCTGGTTCCGGCTCAGGCTCCTTTGGAATTGTCAGTTTTAAGACTCCGTTATTGTAGGATGCACGGATATTTTCTTCGTTTGCATAATCTCCTACAAAGAAGCTTCTTTTTGCAGATCCTTCAAATCTTTCTTTCCGGATATACCTTCCGTTTTCTCCGTTTTCGCTGAACTGAGTTGTCTTGCTGGCTGCCACCGTCAGATATCCATCTTTTAATTCGATCTGGATATCTTCTTTCTGTACGCCTGGAAGATCCATACTGATCTCATAAGCATCGTCCAATTCTTTTACATCAGTCTTCATCAGCCTGCTTCCGCCGACTTGCTCGACTGCTCCCATAAACGGGCTTTTGAAAAAGTCATCGAAAAAGTTTGTGTTATTTCTTCTTGCTAAATACATTTTTATTACCTCCTGTGTAAACGGCCTGTATCGACCTGTGCATATTCTTTGTTTATATTGCTATATATAATGTACTTGTTCTATGCGTATTATAACATAATTATTAGCACTGTCAATAGGTGAGTGCTAATTTTTATTATTTTTTTGGCATAAAAAAGACCGGGCAAATGCCCGGCCTTTTCCTTTCATAAATGACTATGCAGCCATGTTTGCTTTCTGCTTCAGACTCTTTTTCGGTTCGGATAATCTCTTCTGAGAGAAGATCTCGAAATTCAGTTTCTTCTGCAGCGTTCCGATTATGCCATCTGGCAGGAATATGATGACCAGGATAGCAATCGCTCCGAGGATGATGTTGGACCATCCCGGGAAATGTGCCAGAAACTCTGACAGGATAACATAAATGATACCACCTAAAATTGGTCCTGCCATGGTTCCGACACCGCCTAAGATAACGATGAACACCATAGCGACCGTCCAGTCTATACCAAAGGATGATGACGGAAGCACGGAACCTTTCTGCAGTGCAAAGAGACCGCCGCAAAGTGCGATAAATACGGAGCAGATCAGATAGCAAAGCAGTTTGGACTTGAAAATATTCACGCCGACAGAGCTGGATGCATCAGCATCATCTCTCATAGCGGTCAGTCCAAGACCAGTCTTCGTACGAAGCAGGGCAAAGACGACAACGAGTGCTATGATCATAAGTGTCAATGCGTAAATATAAAGTTCTCTTACCTTCGGGATCTGCTTGACTGCTACAGTCATTCCAGCGCCCTGTTTTACGAACGGCCAGCTGTTAAACCACAATCTGACAGCTTCCGCGATCAGCCAGGTAGCAACAGCAAAATACATGCCTCGCATCCGGAACAGGACAAATGACAGAATAAGTGCGAAGACAACTCCGATCACAGCACCAACCAGAAGCCCCATCCACATGGACATTTTATATGTCGATGTCATAACTGCTACGGAATAACCTGCAATACCAATAAATACCTGCTGTCCAAGACTTGTCATTCCTGTGAAGCCGCTCATCAGGTTCCACATGGTTCCCATAGTAATGTAAAGGAAGATCTTGAACATATAACGCATGGTATTATTGGAGAATGTCTTCGTAATTCCCAAAACGTATAATGCTACACAGATCACGATGCAGATGATCAGCATCACGATACCGTCCAGGATCTTAACTGGTTTATGAAGGGTAGTTGTATTTTCTTTCATTATGCTCTTCTCCTCCCTTCTACTTGCTGAACAGACCCTGTGGGCGAACTGCAAGGAACAGAACCATCAACACATATGCAATGAGCTGTCCGTAATTCGCACCGCCGATAACCTGTGCCAATCCAAGGATCAGTCCGGCGATCAATGTTCCCGGAATAGATCCCATACCACCGATAACAACGACACCAAACGCGGTGAGCAGGTAGTTGCCGCCGCTGCTTGGATAATAGACCCATTTCATGCTGACGCACATACCTGCGATTGCTGCAGTAGCCATTGCAATTCCCATAGCAATAGCATAGGTGCGGTTAACATTGACGCCCATCAGGGAAGCAGCCTGTGTATCATCCGAGGTTGCACGGATGGAACGTCCAAGGTAGGTCTTCTTTAAGAAAATGGAAAGAACAATGATCGTAGCAAGACTGATGCAGAAAACGATCAGGTCAAGCACGGAAATGTTCAATCCCTGTGCAATTCTCAGAGATGCGGTGTTGTAAGGAACGTTTGCTCTCTGTGCATCTGCAGAGAAGATCAAAAGCATAGCATCTGCCAGAATGATTGACAGACCAAATGTAACCAGCAGTGCAGGTTCAGAACCGATCTTCATGACACGGTTGATCAGACCTGACTGCAGTCCCATTCCGACCAGGAACATGATCGGGACCGTAACGATGATCGTAAGGATCGGGTCCACGCCTATAACATTGGCCAGAACGGTTGAAAGATAAGCACCGATAATAATAAATTCACCGTGTGCCAGATTGGTAAGCTTGACAATACCGAACATCATAGTCATACCTACGCCCAGGAGAGCATAAATACCGCCAAGCAATATACCGTTTATAATAACCTGTATAACCTGCATGTTTTATCCTCCTTCCTAGATTCCAAAGTATGCTTTCTTGATGTCCTCATCACTCAAGTCTTCCGGTTTGCCGGATAATACGACTTTACCCTTCAGCATGACATCAACAAGCTTTGCCGTCTTGATAGCTCTCTGCGTATCCTGCTCGACCAGGACAACAGTTGTTCCTGACTTATTGATTTCTTTGATCCTTGCATATATATCCTTAATGGTAGTAGGTGCAAGACCCAGAGAAATCTCGTCAAACAGGATCAGTTCCGGATTGGTCATAAGAGCACGTCCGATAGCGACCATCTGACGCTGACCACCGGAAAGACTTCCGGACAGATCATTTCTTTTCTGTTTCAATACCGGGAACAGCTCATAAACTCTCTCTAAAGAGTCTTTACATTTTTTGCGGACGACCTTTGGGAAACTGCCCATGATCAGGTTGTCCTCTACTGTCATACGGATAAAGCAGCGGCTTCCCTGCGGAACCAGAGAAAGGCCGCGGACAACAATTTTATCCGCAGAAAGACCGGTAATGTCTTCCCCTTTAAAATATATTTTTCCCTGACTTGGTTTATGAAGACCGGCAATCGTGTCCATAAGAGTGGACTTGCCAGCACCGTTGGATCCGATCAGGGATACGATCATCCCCTCCGGAACTTCCAGTGAAGCATCAGCGACTGCGATGAAGTCTCCATATTTGGCTTGTACGCCTTCCACTTTTAACATAGGCTCACTCATCTTCGTCTTCTTCCTCCACTCCTAAGTAAACTTCTTCGACTTCTTTTGATTCCATAACCGGTCTTGGCTCGCCGATCAAAAGCTCATGTCCATCGGACATGCACATCAGGTGATCGGTTGCTTCCACCATTGTCTGGATAACATGCTCGATCCAGATGATGGAATAACCGGCGGATTTCAGGTTTTTCACCATTTTAATAACGTCCTGCACTTCTGCTTCTGTCAGGCCTGCTGCGACCTCATCTAAAAGCAAAAGTTTTGGTTCTGTACCTAGAGCTCTGGCAATCTCTAAACGTTTACGGTCAAGCAGTGTCAGCTCTCCCGCAAGGATCTCCCTTTTATCATACAATTCAGTCAGTTCCAGCGACTTCAACGCCACTTCACGGCCGGTCTTTTCATTATGATTTGCACCGTGAACAGCTGCTACCAGAACATTCTCATAAACGCTCATTCCTTCAAACGGACGCGGGACCTGGTAGGTTCTTCCTATACCCAGATGGCACCGTTTATCCGGTTTCATCTTTGTTACATTTTGTCCATTAAAAGTGATCGTTCCTTTGTTCGGAATGATCAGACCGATCAAGGCATTGAACATGGTCGTCTTTCCACAGCCGTTTGGCCCGATGACACCATATACTTC
>JAZNHY010000075.1:0-15713 GCA_045577235.1 Lachnospiraceae bacterium | reverse complement strand
ATTGCCATAACGTTCTCCTTTATGTTTGCATGTGATTGTCGTTTTATTTTGCATAATGATGCGTGCTTTATTTGCTTGAATTTTAACACGTGGGGGTTAGCGCATCAACTTTGGCATGGTATAATATTTAGACATGAGACTATTTATCGCAATCCAATTTACACCGGAAATCAAAAAAGGACTGACGCGCTTTCAGAATGATTTGAAACGGAATGGACTGACGGGACGTTTTGTCCCGGTGGAAAACCTGCACCTGACGCTGGCGTTCATTGGCGAGTACCCAAATCCGGACGATGTTCTGGATGTTTTGGAGCAGGTTCCTTTTACGCCGTTTGATCTGTCTTTAAGCAGCGCCGGTCAGTTTGGCGATCTATACTGGTGTGGCATCGACAACGCAAAAGGCCTGGAAGCATACGTGCGGAGACTCCGCCGCGCCTTAGCAGAGAGCGGTATTCCGTTTGATAAGAAAAAGTTTTCACCGCATATCACATTGGTGCGCCGTGGGCAGCTACTGCGGGAGGATGCCATTGCCATTACCAAAGCGCCGGAAGGCGCGATGCACGCGAACCGTGTATCGTTGATGCGTTCTGACCGTGGGAAGGCAGGGATGATCTACACAGAAATAGGCGCAGTGGAAGCAGAGTAAAAGGAGACTTCATGGAATACAGACAATTTGGTAATACATTTTATGCAAGAATGGACCGCGGCGATGAGATCATTAGCTGCATCCTCGACCTGTGCAGAAAGGAAGGAATCCAGTCGGCTGTCTTTAGCGGCATCGGCGGGTGCAGCAGCGCCGAGATCCAGACATTCATCCCGGAGACAGGAGAATTTGAAACACAGCATCTTACCGGCATGCTGGAGCTGATCGCCATCAACGGAAACGTGGTGACCGATCAGGATGGAGAATACTTCCATCACACGCATGCCGTTTTTTCTTATAAAGAAGGAGAAGAACACAAGATGGCAGCCGGCCACATCAGCGCCACAACGGTGCTGTACACGGCGGAGATAGAGATCCGCCCGGTGATCGGCGGCGCCATCCGACGCAAATACGACGAAGAGACCGGAACCGGTTTCTGGGATTTTGACTAGGAGGTACTTATGAGCGAGAGAAACCCTTATTTTCCGAATCTTTTCAGTCCGCTGAAAGTCGGGACAAAAACATTTAAAAACCGGATTGAGGCAGCGCCGGCTTTGTTTGCGTTCCTGCATCTGGTGGAAGCACCGGCATTCAACTATTACGGACCGGGACCGGAGCGTGCATTCCGGATGCTGGAGGCAAAAGCTGCCGGCGGCGCAGGAAGCATTGTACTTGGTGAACTGAGTCCAAACCACACCTACTGCAAACGGTTCCCGTTTGAACCGGACATTGATTTCACCAGCCGCGACGACGAGTTCTTTGGCATTATGAAGAAAACCGCAGAGATGATCAAAAGCTACGGATCAATTCCTTTGGGCGAACTTCTTTCTACCGGTGAGATCAAGACATATATTGGCGACGGCATCAACCCGAAAGGCCCGGACAGCAAGGACCTGGAAGACGGGACGCATCAGGATGCTTTTACAAAAGAAGAGATCAAAGAGCATATTCAGGAATATATCACGGCATGCAAATGGTTCCGCGATGCAGGATGGGAAGGCGTTGTAGTCCACTGTGGACACGGCTGGCTTCCGGCGCAGTTCCTCTCGCCGATGTTTAACCATCGCGAGGATGAGTATGGCGGATCCTTTGAAAACCGTGCGCGCTTTACAACAGAATTGTTAAGCGCACTTCGCGAGGCAATGGGAGAAGACTTCCTGATCGAAATGCGTGTCAGCAGTGATGAGCACATTCCGGGCGGCATGAATCTGGACGATGCGGTTAATTACTGCAAGTTGTGTGAACCGTATGTAGATCTGATCCACGTTTCCTGTGGACATTATCTGAGCTCTTCGCGCAGCTGGGAGTTTACCACAGCATATGCACCACACGGCGCCAACATTGAAAACGCAGCAGTGATCAAGAAGAATGTTTCTGTCCCGGTCTGTGTGGTCGGCGGCATCAATTCACCAGAGCTGGCAGAAGAAGCAATTGCATCCGGCAAAGTGGATATGGTTGCATTGGGCCGTCAGTTCTTTGCTGATCCGGCATTTCCTAATAAAGCAGCAGAGGGCAGAGCCGATGAGATCCGCCGGTGCCTGCGCTGCGGCAGATGCTATCCGGGTCCGGCTGGCGAGCACGAGACAGAAATCTGGACGATCAAATATCCGCCGCTGGATTCCTGCACCATCAACCCGGATACAGTCTGGCCGGCTTCGCATCATAAGATCCTGCCGGAGTTAATGCCTAAGCCGGAGGCAAACAGAAAGGTTCTGATCGTTGGCGGCGGCTGCGGCGGCATGCAGGCAGCTATCACAGCGGCTGACCGTGGACATAAGGTAATCCTTTGCGAAAAGGCTGATGTGCTGGGCGGCGTGATCAACTTTACCGATCACACGGATCATAAAGTAGACATCCGCAACTTCAAAGATCTGCTGATCCGCGAAGTTGAAAAGCGGCCGATCGAAGTGCGTCTTAGCTGCGAGGTTACACCGGCTGTTATTGAAGAGATCAAACCAGAGGCAGTGATTTTGGCTGTTGGTTCAGATGATCTGATCCTGCCGATCGAAGGCATTGAGAATGCAATCCCGGCGATGGATGTGTACGCCGCAGATTTTGCAAACCTCGGCAAGAGCGTCATCGTGCTGGGCGGCGGCCTGGTAGGATGCGAGGCGGCCTGCGACTATATCGATCACGGACATGAGACCACAATCGTGGAGATGAAGGGTGCGCTGATGCCGGAGACGACCGGCCTTTATCGGACAGCGGTCCATGACTTTATAGATAAGAATGGCGGCAAGTACGAGGTGAACGCCAAAGTCACGAAGGTCGGAAAAAACTTTGTGACAGCGGAGCAGAACGGCAAAGAAATTACACTGCATGCAGACACGGTTGTGAATGCGATGGGACGGCGTGCGCATAACTGCGATGACCTGAAGGCTGCCGTTGAAGGCGCCGGTATTCCGTGCTGGGTGATCGGCGACTGCGTCAACGCCCGTCAGATTGGTGATGCTGTCCGCGAGGGATGGACCGCCGCCATGGAAATCATTTGAAAAATAGTCTTTCTTAATATTAAAGGAGCTGTCGCATTTCTCATGCGACAGCTTTTTTCTCTTTAGTGACAAAAAATGGAGTTGTGTATAGGTTCCTTTTTCCGCGCTGCACAAAAAACTCAGTTATGTATAGGTTTCAACGTTCCTGTCTATTCCGCCAAAAATATGAGATTTTCAAAAAGCCTATAGTTAAAGGGTTTTTGAAAAAAACAATTTGCCTCTTTTGATACAAGATGCCGAAGGGTAGCTGACTGACCTATACACAAGTGCAATTATTGTGCAATGAATAATTAAACGCATATACACAACTGTGCATTTTATGCAATGGCTGTCAGAACAGCTATAGACAACCTCGAATTATGTATCTCAGTTCCACTCCGGATTCCTGTTTTCTCCCGCCGGTGCTTTGAAGTTTTCTGGGAAGGAGATAACGGAGAACGTGTTCTTGGCCGGATTATACTCAATCACGGCATCCGCCTTAGCATGCTCCCGATAAAACTGCATACTGCTCTCCGGGACAACGTTATCGTCGTTGTTCAGAGTTGTACGCAGAAAAGCGGCGCGGTGCATGATGTCGTTGGCAATGATCGAGGAGTCGACATCCTTGCCAAAGCTTACCTCTACGCGCCAGGAATCTCCACTCTTATCGGAATAAACGATGCGCAGGCTTTCACTGGAAAGTAAGCCGCTTTTGCGGATATACATAATGTGCTTGATCCATTCATAGCGGATGTGGCCGGCCATTGTCTTTCCGCGTGTGCGGGCTTTCGCCACGCCACGCTCTATAGCAGTCAGGGCGATTGCTGTTAAACCGCCAGTCCAGGTGCCGCCCTTGCTGTATTGATCGCAAAGATAGATGATGCGCGCATCAGAAACATACACTTCCATTTTTATATCGGAGACGCGCATGACAGTTCTGTATTTATCCTCGTTTTTTGCCAGACGGGCAACCTCGATACTCTTAGCCATAACCATGCCAAGACCGTGGTCAGCGTCTTCTTCAATGATGCGGCCTGCTTCATCAATTCCCGGATAAACGTACGGCCAGCCGTAATCACCATATTCCATGATGTTGATGGCGCAGTAAGAGGTTGGGAGATCTCTGCCTGTGGATGCCGTCGAGTCAACAGAAGGAGCCGGCTGTGGAGCAGGTGAGGCCTTTAACTCGGCAGTAGGTGCTGGTTCCGAATCCGGTTTAAATACACCTGCAGGCGGTTTAGGCATAGGCTCAGCCTCAAAATCTGCCACGAGCTCTGGTTCCACCGGTGGTACAGGCTCTGCCACCGGTTCCGGCGCCGGTGCTTCTACTACAGGCACCGCTTTGAGTTCCGGCTCAACTGCAGGCGCAGGTGCTTCCACAACAGGAACTGCTTTCACTGTCCCCGGTCCGGGTGTGAAAGTAACGGTTGGAGCTCCGCACTTCCAACAGAATTTCATATTGTCATCTAACTTGGTTCCGCAATGCACGCAAAACATTTTTCTCCTCCTGAGATTAACATTTAGTGATCAAGATCAACAATCAGTGATCATTATACTACGCAAAATAATTTTCAACCGCATGCGCGAAGTGCTCTTCAAACCGTTGGATCGCCTTCTGGCTGACAGGCGTGTTCGGATAGAGCATATCAAACGCATGGATGTTTGTGACATATACATCGGCCGCAGCTTCCACACCGGCCTTCTTCAAGTTATCAATGTAATCCATCGTTTCCTGATAGAACGGTTCGCCGGTTCCGACAAACGTATAAGCCGGCGGGAGATTTCTATAATCCGTCTGTGTGGCCGGTGATGCATAAGACGAGACGCGCTGTTTGGCATCGCCCCGCAGATACAGTCGCCAACCGATATGATTCAGCCGCGTGTTCCAGATCTTCCCGTGGTTGTCCTCAGATGTTTTGGTATCGATGTTGGAAAGCATCGGGTAGAGTGGCATCTGATAAGCAATCCTGATCTGTCCCAGATCGCGTGCCAGCATACAGAGAGCAGCGGTCAGTCCGCCGCCGGCGCTCTCTCCGCCGACCATGAGCTGATGCTCATTAATGCCCAGAGCCGATGCGCGGATTTTCATATACCGCAGCGCGCCATAGCAGTCGATCAATGCGGCCGGGTAAGGAGCGCGGATCGCAAGCCGGTAACCAGGTGCCACAACAACGGCACCAAACTTTTTGACCAGATCGACCGCCCGTGACATCCAGACCATTTCCTTCATGCCCACAAAGTATCCGCCACCGTGAATCCAGAGGACGCCCGGCGCGTTATGCGGTTTCCGCTTTGGAGAAAGTACCAAAGCAGAGCAATGTCCGATTCTGATTTTATAGACACGAATGTCCGGATCGATTAATTTGGATATCATTTCCGAATCCGTTTCCGTTTATGTACGAGCAGCACAATGGCGGCAATCATAATTGCAAAGGTAACCGACATCAAAACGATCCAAATGGTATAGTTTGTCGTATCGCCGGTATTTGGTCCCGGTGTTGGTGCAGGTGCAGCTGCCTTGATCTCAAATGGGATTTTTACGTCATCGGCATCATAAAACTGGATGGTAAGCACATGTTTCCCGGCAGAAAGTGTATTCAGATATGCCGGGAGCAGCGTGATGTGAACACTCTTGAATTCTACGGTATATTCTTTGCCTTCCGTTATAGGATTGCCGTCAACCTTAACACCTTGGAAATTCATCCGGGAAATATCTGCACTGTCTTCCGGTGTTCTGTGAATGGTAAATGCCAGCCCCTCATTGGAACCGGATTCCCAAATCACGGTATTCCCGTCTGTTCCATCCTCTGGTATGTATTCGACTTCCTGTGGCGGATCGATCACACCGGTGATGTCATAGTTGATCAGCTTGGTTCGGTCGATCCGTTGATCCAGCTCATCAATGCTTCCCGGCATTACGCGCTGTGTAAAGGCAATATAACGGCCATCATCCAGCCAGGTGCCGCATCCGGTGGAGTAGTTATCCAGCCGCCCTTCGAAATTCAGATCCTTATCATAGAAGAACGTGCCTGCGTGATTCACCAGATGGTTGTCATAATATTCCTGAGCCGGCTGGAAGAGCAGGACTGCCAGTTTTTCATTTGGTCCCGCCTGGATCAGGACGCTCGGAGCAAGATAGGAATCAGGATCCTGCACGATATCATTGCCCACCGTAATCTGCTTGATCAGATTCCCGCTAGCATCCAGTTTGCTGAGCGCAAGCTCATTTAGTTCCGGCGCATTGTAGAGAACGCCGTCCTGTTCCGGAGAAGGATCGGCAGTGCCCCATCCATTTTTCTTACGGTAGGACAGGACGTAATACATATCATCAACCTTGACGGCATCATATACATATGGGTATTCTCCCAGCTGCACGCCTTCCGGAACAATAGCTGCATTTTCCGTCGGGTCCCTCCTGAGATAAGCATGATTCATTTCCATGACTTCCAAATATTCTTCGGAATCACCCGGGATCAATTCTTCTCTTAATTCACCCGGAGCATCTTCTGTAAAGAAGTACTGATGCAAAATGGTATTGCCAGCCTCGGAAATGGAATAAGTATTGGAATATTCATAGAACGTGTAAGTACCATCTTCCAAACGGCGTATCGGGGAGAATTTATGAACGCCAATATCGCCGTAATCGGTGTCAATGATTTCTGTTCCTTTCACATATCCGGATTCCTCCAGATCAACCATATCCTGGGAGATAGGAACAGGAATCTCTATCTGTGGAGAATTTTTTTCTCCGGATGTGTAAAAAGCGCCCTCGATACAGCGGATCTTAAAGCTGGATTCTTTTGTCAGAAGGTCCGGATCACAAAAGATTTTGCCGGTCAATGTATGGCCATCTACGACCATATCGCGAATGTAATATATGAAGGCTCCCATTTGATCGATGATCCCGTAAACAGCATAAGGGCTGGTCAAAGTCAGCTTCTGATTGGCCTCAAGAGAGATATTGTAGCCGCCTGGGATAGCTTCCGCGCTGGTCAGTTCCAATTGAAACTCCTGCTCAGCAGGCTTTGCTTCCTCAGAATACCAGATCTTAACGGAACCATATGTATCTTCCGATTCCAGGAATTCCATGTATATACCGGTGAAGCCGGCATTGATGTTTTCCATAAAATTCGTTGACGGATCCGTCGTCGGATTCAACTCATCGCCAGCGTAAAACATGCATCCGTAAGGATCTTGTTCTTCGTAGGCTGCCGTCACAAATGGATAAGATGAACGAGAGTGCGGTATCTGGTAATCATGATCCACCAGCTCGATCAGTTTGTTAAAGAGCCCATCGCTGGTATTGCTGTGGATCAGATGCCCGTACGCCAGCTCCGCCTGCACACGGAATACGCGGAAACCGGATGAGAGTTTTGTTAACGGGTTCTCTCTGTAATAGACTCTTTCATTGCCTGCGAAAGTGTCATACTGCAGCATGTAGAAATTGGAAAACAGGTCGTTCCCCAGATCGTTGCCGACTACGATGATGCCGCCGGTCTGGTCTATTACATCTGAATCAAAACTGGAAAGGGGCAGCGTGATGGAACCATCTTCATTTCTGGTGCCGATTTCCTGACCGCCTCTGTATGCACTCACGCCATTTTCATTCGCATTTACGTATGTAACATCATCATTCGTCAGCCAGCCGGCGATCCACTTGGAAAAACCGTTATGGTCACCGGTGTTATTGTCCATCATATCAAAGGTCAGAGTACCGGTAAGGTAAGGGTACTTATCACTGTCCGTTGCTTCTTTGTCGTAACTGTAATAATCCGGGAAGCCCATTGCATGGCCGCATTCGTGGACCAATGTTCTCGGTCCATCTTCCTCTGCAACATTTCTGCTCAAGATAATATTGCTGCCGATGGAAGCCTCGTTCAACTGCTCGATGTCCTGCCAGGAACCCACGGAGCAGCTTGGCCACCAGGTCGAGCCCCAGCCATCCCGTTCATTATAAGGAAGATGCATGACAACACAGTCGATCCGGTCATCATCATCTGCATCGTAATCTTTGTAATTGATCTGTTCATCCAGCGCAGTCAAAACCTCTGATAATAAAGCGTATCTGTCTTCGTAATCTCCACGTGGCATTTTTGCAGAATAGGAATAGACATCACCGGTGATATCCAGCTGTCCATAGGAGGCACGCTGATAATAATCATGAAGAAATCCCAGGGCATCTTCTAAAGCCGTTTCATTATCTCCTTCCGGATGCGCATGATTTGGGGAGTCTTCCGGATCCTCCGGGAAATCAATATGAAGTGCGAGCACTCTGCCTTCTGAAGTATAAGGCAAAGATGCGCCGTCAATGATCTTATGCGGGTCCGTGTCGGTCTCATCACCCGGAACCACGTTCCGGAGCATCGGCCTTTTATACCGGTTGATTGCCGCCTGGAGCATTTCATCGGAAAACTCACTATGGTCGTCTTCCTCTGTGATGTCTTCTTCTGCAAAGGCATCTTCAGCGGAGGCATCCTCAGCGAAAAGTTCCTGCTCCGTCTCCTGGACGATTGCATTTTCTTCCGGTTCATCAGCAAAAGAAGTGTAATACGGGGTAATGAAGATGCTGCCAAGAATAAGAAGAGCAGCTAAGATGTATGACAGCCTGACACGAAATTTTTTCATATAAACAAGCCTCCAATAGCATTTCTAATGATTAACTTATATAATAACAAATATAGAGATAAAGGAGAAGTTATGATTTTTTATTTTTCCGGAACCGGAAATTCTTATGCGACTGCGATGCAGCTGCAGTTTCGGCTGCAGGGAGAACTGATCAATATCACAGACTGTGTGCAGAAGGAAGAGTTCCAGTTTGATATTGAAGAGAATGAAACAGTCGGGATCGTTGTCCCGGTATACTTTGGCGGACTTCCATCTATCGTGAATGATTTTTTAGACCATATGACATTTGACAAGAAACCGTCATACATCTACGGCATCCTGACAAATGGCGGAACGCTTTTCGGAGCAAAGAGAAAACTGGCAAATAAGATGAAAGATAGTGGCCTGGAAGCGGCAGCAATCTGGGATGTGCTGATGCCAAATAATTATGCCATCTCATTTGAGCCGACGCATGAAGATGAGGCAGAACCAATCCTGGAGGAGGCAGGGGAGCAGATCGAGCAGATCATCCCTTTGATCCGGGATAAAAAAGCAGTTCCTTGGGAGCAGCCTTTTACGGGAACCATTGCCACAGGATTCATTTATCCGATGTACGACAGAGCCAGAAAGACAAAAAAGTTTTATTCCAATGACCAGTGTGTGGGATGCGGTATATGCGCCGGAAGATGTCCGGTGAAGGCAATCGAGATGGTCGATGAGAAACCGCGCTGGGTGAAAGAGCAGTGCGTTCTCTGCATGTCCTGTGTCCGCTGCAACGCGATCCAGTACGGCAACAAGATGACCGGGAAGTACCGGTATCGCCATCCGATCTATCAGAAAAAGAAAAAACAGCCTGATTGCCACTAGATTTATTAGAACTTACAAGGAGATTCATAACATGCCATTAGAAACAGAAAGATTATTTTTCCGCCGCTGGGAAGAGAGCGATGCGGAGATGCTATTTGAAGAAGCAAGCAACCCGGAGGTGGGACCGCCGGCGGGATGGCAGCCGCATAAAAACGTGGAAGAAAGCCTGGATATCATCCGCAACGTGCTGAACGGACCGGAAGCTTATGCCATTTGTCTGAAAGAAAATGGAAAGCCGATCGGGACGATTGAACTGCGTCTGAACGGGCGCACGGACATGACCGACAAAGATGATGAATGTGAATTGGGCTACTGGCTGGCAAGAGAATTCTGGGGACAGGGCATAATGCCGGAGGCTGCAAAGGAGATGCTTCGCTATGCATTTGAAGACCTTGGTATGACAAAAGTGTGGTGCGGGTATTACGACGGTAACAACAAGTCCAAACGCGTGCAGGAAAAATGCGGTTTTACCCACCAGTGGACAACAGAAGGCCTGGAAGTCAAGCAGATGAATGAGATCAGGACCGGACATGTTAACATGCTTACCAAAGAGGAGTGGGAGGCAAAACAATAGCTCCCATAAATCATCCCCTGCGAACTTTGCAGCTGCAGGGGATGTAGGAGGAGTGTATGTAAATAGAACGGTATTTGTTAGAAAGGAGACGGCTGACCGTGGGGGTGACCAAGCGGCCAGCCTTTTTTTATGCTTCTGTAAACAGTGGGGTGGAGTAGTAGCGGTCACCGCTGTCCGGCAGCAGTGCTACAATTGTTTTGCCTTTGTTTTCCGGTCTCTTTGCCAGTTCAATTGCACCATATAATGCTGCGCCGGAGGAGATACCTACGGAGATGCCTTCTTTCCGTGCCAGCAGTTTTGCAGTTTCAAATGCATTCTCATTTGGAGCTTTGATGATTTCATCATAGATCTTTGTGTTCAGAACATCCGGCACAAAACCGGCGCCGATACCCTGGATCTTATGAGATCCGGATCTGCCTTCGGAAAGAACCGGTGAATCTTCCGGCTCCAGGACGACGACCTTGATCTCCGGATTCTGCTCCTTTAAGAACTCGCCTGCGCCTGTTACAGTTCCGCCTGTGCCGACGCCGGCAATAAAGATGTCAACTTTGCCATCGGTATCATTCCAGATCTCCGGACCGGTGGTTGCTTTATGGATAGCCGGGTTTGCAGGGTTTACAAACTGTCCCGGGATAAAGCTGTTAGGGATCTCTGCTGCAAGCTCATCTGCTTTCGCAATAGCACCCTTCATTCCTTTTGCGCCTTCGGTCAGAACGATTTCTGCGCCGTATGCTTTCAGGATATTTCTTCTCTCCACGCTCATGGTTTCAGGCATGGTGAGGATAATGCGGTATCCTTTTGCTGCTGCGATGGCAGCCAGACCGATTCCGGTGTTGCCGCTGGTCGGCTCAATGATCACGGAGTCTTCTTTCAGGAGACCTTTTTCTTCAGCATCTTCCAGCATCGCTTTTGCGATACGGTCTTTCACGCTGCCGGCCGGATTAAAGTATTCCAACTTCACAAGAATGGTTGCTTCCAGCCCTAACTCTTTTTCAATGTTTGCGATCTCCACCAGAGGGGTGTTTCCGATCAGTCCGAGTGTTCCTTTATAAATGTTTGCCATGGTATGTACCTTCCTTCCTTTTTTGTATCTTATACCAATTTGATTAATTGTTCCAGTTGTGCGCCTGCACTTTGGATTTATTGAATTGCTGCGAAACCATTTTCCAGGTCAGCGATAATATCATCAATGTGTTCTGTACCGATGGAGAGACGGATCGTGTTCGGCTTAATGCCCTGATCCAGCAGCTCTTCTTCAGACAGCTGTGAATGCGTGGTGGATGCCGGATGGATCACCAGGCTCTTCACATCCGCAACGTTTGCCAGCAGAGAGAAGATCTTCAGATTATCGATGAACTTCCATGCTTCTTCCTTTCCGCCCTTGATCTCGAAGGTGAAGATGGATGCTCCGCCGTTCGGGAAGTATTTCTCATAAAGAGCGTGATCCGGATGATCCGGGAGTGATGGATGATTTACGTTCTCTACCAGCGGATGATTCTGTAAGTATTCCACGACTTTCTTCGTATTTTCTGCGTGACGATCCAGTCGGAGCGACAGCGTCTCTACGCCCTGTAAAAGCAGGAACGCATTGAAAGGAGAAATACAAGCACCCGTATCTCTCAGGAGGATGGCGCGGATGTATGTAACAAATGCTGCCGGTCCGA
This sequence comes from Lachnospiraceae bacterium, assembly GCA_045577235.1. GTDB lineage: Bacteria > Bacillota > Clostridia > Lachnospirales > Lachnospiraceae > RGIG5612. Next base: position 3,890 of record JAZNHY010000075.1, on the reverse strand, counting down.
CTGCATCATAAAAGGATACACCATGATAACTCGGATTCGGATCCGCGATATTTGGATATTTGCCGCTTGCTTTCCAATCGAACTTGCCGGCCTCAACAATGATGCCGCCCAGCGTGGTGCCATGTCCGCCGATGAATTTGGTTGCGGAATGAACAACGATGTCTGCACCATGCTCGAACGGTCTGATCAGATAAGGGGTTCCAAAAGTATTATCGACAACGACCGGAAGTCCATGTTTGTGCGCAATCTCAGAAATGGCATCGATATCCGGAATATCACTGTTCGGATTGCCAAGGGTCTCCAGATAGACGGCCCGGGTATTTTCCTTAATTGCGCCTTCCACCTCTTCCAGGTTATGAGCATCGACAAAGGTTGTTTCGATGCCGTACTGCGGAAGGGTGTGCTCTAACAGATTGAAGCTTCCGCCGTAGATGGTTTTCTGTGCGACGATGTGTCCGCCGTTTGCGGCCAGCGCCTCAACGATATAAGTGATTGCTGCTGCTCCGGATGCTAGTGCCAGTGCTGCAGAACCGCCTTCCAATGCTGCCAGTCTTTTCTCCAGAACTTCCTGCGTGGAGTTGGTCAGACGTCCGTAGATGTTGCCGGCATCTGCCAGTCCGAAACGGTCAGCTGCGTGCTGGCTGTTATGGAAGACGTAGGAAGTGGTCTGGTAAATTGGGACAGCGCGTGCGTCGGTTGCCGGGTCGGCCTGCTCCTGTCCAACGTGTAACTGTAATGTTTCAAATTTGTAGTTGCTCATGGTATTCTCCTTTTCTTAAATAAATCTTTTTGTTTTTCGAAACGGAAATGATGCGGTCCGTCTCTCGTGTGCCTCATCCCGGTGTAAGTTTCCTGGGATATTTCCCGGCAAATAAAAATCCGGGAACATTTTGTTAGCTCCCGGACAATAGATCTGCAAATATTATCTGCAACATCGGATAGGATAGAGGCGCATCGATTCGCAACCGAACGCCCCCGCCATTGGACATGCCCGGGAGTTCAGCATTCGACACCACATCATTGTGCTCTGTGTGAGTGTGAAATTACGAATCATTTTATATGCCTCCTTTCGTTTAATTGTTCGCTACTATATCACTATCAACCTACTATGTCAATAGGCTTTTAAAAAATTTTTTTCGTCAGTTTTTCAAGTTGATCTCATCACCAATTTTGATCGTGCCGCCGTGAAGAACCTTGGTAAAAACGCCTTCCCTTGGCATGATGCAGTCGCCCATAACCTTATAGATCTCGCAGTGGCTGTGGCATTCCTTGCCAATCTGCGTCAACTCCAGTACGACATCGCCAATGGTAAAAATGCTTCCTATAGGCAGCTCGCGGAGGTGGAATCCTTCCACCACAAGGTTTTCTCCGAATGCGCCGAATTCGACATCGGCACCTCTTGCGCGGAACTCGTTGATCTGCTCAAGCCCCAGCAGGGAAACCTGCCGATGCCATTTGCCGGCATGTGCATCGCCCTCAATCCCAAAGTCTTCTATCACCAGGGCTTCTGGGATCTCGTGCTTCTGGGTTCCTTTTTTCTCGCTGATGCAAATGCTGTGGACGATTCCCATATCTTACTCCTCCTGCGGAATGATATTGCCGGTCCGTTTCTGATAGTCTTCCAGTGCAGACTGGATAGCTTCTTCGGCCAGAACAGAGCAGTGCATCTTGTAATCCGGCAGTCCGTCCAGTGCCTCAGCAACGGCTTTGTTGGTCAGCTTCATCGCCTCAGATACCGGTTTGCCTTTGATCAGTTCGGTTGCCATGGAGCTGGATGCAATAGCGCTGCCGCAACCGAAGGTTTCAAACTTCACGTCCTGAATAATTCCATCTTCAATTTTCAGATACATTTTCATGATGTCACCGCATGTTGCATTGCCCACTTCGCCGATGCCGTTTGCATCCTCGATCACGCCGACGTTTCGCGGATTGCGGAAATGATCCATTACTTTTTCACTATATAAAGCCATCTTTGGCACCTCCTTACAGTATGTATTCTTTCTTGCCTGCCTGCAGATCTCGCCAGATCGGCGAGAAGCTTCGCAGATATTCGACAACTTCTTTGACGGACTGGACCATATAAGCAACATCTTCGTCCGTCGTTTCCTCTCCGATGCTAAGGCGGAGAGATCCGTGTGCGACATCGTGCACGCGTCCGATGGCCAGCAGCACGTGGCTCGGGTCCAGCGATCCGGATGTGCAGGCGCTGCCGGACGATGCCGCGATGCCTTTATCATCCAAGAGGAGTAAGAGGGATTCGCCCTCGATTCCTTCGAAGCAGAAATTCACATTTCCAGGAAGACGCTTTGTGGCATCACCATTTAATGCACTGTGCGGAATCTCGGAAAGGCCCGCGATCAGTTTGTCGCGCATTTCGGTCATGTGCGCTGCGTTTTCCTCCCTCTTTGCATTGGCTTCCTTCAGTGCGGTGGCCATGGCTCCGATGGACGGCAGGTTCTCCGTGCCGGCACGTTTGCCTTTTTCCTGTGCGCCGCCCTCTATCAGGTTGGTAAGGCGGATCGTCTTCTTTGCATATAAGAAGCCGACGCCTTTTGGCCCGTGGAACTTGTGGGCGGATGCGGAAAGCATATCGATGTTATCGTCGATGACATTCACCGGGATGTGAGCGATCGCCTGCACTGCATCTGTATGGAAGATGACGTTGTGTTTGTGGCAGATGGCACCGATCTCACGGATCGGCTGGATGGTCCCGATCTCGTTGTTGGCGTACATGATTGTGACCAGGCAGGTGTCCTCGCGGATCGCAGCTTCTACTTCCTCCGGAACGATCAGCCCGTTCTCGTGCACATCGAGCAGAGTGACTTCAAAGCCTTCTTTTTCCAGTCTTTGCAGTGTGTGCAGGACGGCATGATGCTCGAATGCGGAGGATACGATATGCATCTTGCCGTTCTTCCTGCCCAGCTCTGCGGCGGAGCGGATGGCCTGGTTGTCTGCCTCGCTGCCGCCGGATGTAAATAGGATCTCGCGCGGTTCGGCGCCGATGACATCGGCCACATCCTTGCGCGCTTCCTCCAGAATTTCTTTCGCCTGTTGTCCAAACCCGTAGAGGCTGGACGGATTTCCCCATGCTTCCTTGCTCAGGGAGATCATTTTATCGATTGCTGCCTGACTCATTTTTGTTGTAGCAGCATTGTCAGCATAAATCACGTTGTTTTCTCCTTTCATTTTGTTTGTCTCGTGCTGTTATTGTATCGGTATTTACCTACTATGTCAATAGGTGAATAGAAACCGAAATCTTGTGGAGTTTTTGGGACTGTTTTTCTTGAAAAAGAGCAAATCATCTCTTGATTTACCTATTTACCCTGCGGTATAATAGGTGAATCAAAAAGACAGCTGTTTTTCTTATTTTATTGGTTTTTTATTTGATTAAAGAGGGGCTTCGATATGATTTCAACAAGAGGAAGATATGCGATCCGCGTACTGATCGATCTGGCGGAAAACGATAATGGCGGCTATATCCCTCTGAAGGACATCGCTGCAAGACAGGATATATCTAAAAAGTATCTGGAGATCATCGTGAAGGACATGGTCTCTGGCGGACTTCTGGTCGGCGCCAGCGGAAAGGGCGGCGGCTATAAACTTTGCCGTAAGCCGGAAGAGTACTCCGTCGGCGAGGTCCTGGAACTGATGGAAGGCTCTTTTGCTACTGTTGCCTGCCTGGCAAATGATGCAGCCCCGTGCCCGCGTGCCAAAGAATGTCAGACTCTCCCGCTCTGGGAAGAGTACGATAAAATCACCCACGACTATTTCTACAGCAAACATCTGAGCGACCTGCTGTAATCTTTTTTAAAATAATTCCATAATCTTTACTATTTTCTTTCGAATCTTTCCTTATTTATTTGAAAGTTGTTTCTTTTTTGCTATAATAT
>JAZNHY010000074.1:0-5989 GCA_045577235.1 Lachnospiraceae bacterium | reverse complement strand
TTGCTGTTGTCTTCCTAAGACCGCTTGGCCTCCGACTTTCGATTGCCTCTGCCTCGCCGATGCCGCTGCCGGCTCCGGTGATGATCGCTACGCGACCGTCAAATCCATATTCCAGATACTGTGCCATGTTAATTCTCCCTTTCTTTTAGAGTTTCACTCTTTTATAAATGAAGCTTTACGCCATCTGCTTCGAGAGCAGCTTGCAGCGCGTTTATGTCTGTGCATGTAAAGTCGTTTCCGAGTGCGGCGGCGGTGCCGGCTGCCTGGCCGGATACAGCGCAAGGCGGAATAACACGTGTTACGTTCCACATCGCATCGGTAGTGGAAATGTCGCGTCCTGCGGCGAGCAGATTGCGTATTTCTGCGCAGTGCAGTGCACCAAACGGAATTTCGTATGCGGGACCGCGTTTCGTCCAGTCTCCGGTCATACCTATGCTGTCAGGCAGTGCCGTATGATCCTGGGAGACATCCATAGTGCTGACTCCTGCAATCCGGCGGGACATTCTGACAAGAGGGATCGTGGACATGGTAACCGGTACCAAGTCAGGATTCTTCTCTTTCTGTGCAAGGATATCGTCAAGCATTTTGCGATGCCCGGTCTGTACAGCACCGCTTAGTTCAAAACCATCCACTCCGGAAAAACGCGCTGCGTCCAGGCTTGCGGTTTTTGCAGCAGTATAAGTTTCTTTTCCGTCAGTCGCCTTCGCATCGCGGTCAGGAACGACATCAGCGAGGCCGAACATTTTTAAATTCACATCGCTGCCGTCATAATAATAGTACCAGCTCGCCAGGCCGTTTCCGGCCGGATTGATCACAGTCGGTGCTCCTGAGAGCGCACAGAGGTCCGCGTCGCCGGTGCAGTCTATTACTGATTCGACACGGATTGCCGAGCGGCCGGATTTGTTTTCAACGATTACGGCTTTTATAACACCGTCTTCGACAACTGTGTCTACTGCAACGGTACCATAGAGGATCGATACCCCTTCTGCCAATAGCAGTTCTTCTGCAGAGAGTGCAAAGAACTGGGGGTTAAACTGAACCTGAAAACGCCGGGCGATGCGCTCTTCCTCCGTACCTCCGTCCAACCAGGCCGTAGGGTATACACCCTCATGGCCGTAGCGGATCGAGAGATGCAGCAGTTCTTCGCCTATACCGAATACAAGCTGGTGTCCCATGCCGTCGCATAGTGGAAGATAGATAGTAATAAGGCCGAGCGTCGCCATGCCGCCTGGAGCGAATTCACGTTCCAGCATCAGGACTTTCTTCCCATGCCGCGCGGCGGCCAGAGCGGCGGCTATGCCGGCGATACCCGCACCGGCTACAAGCACCTCTGTCTGAGCAGAAATGGGCGTTTCGCGAACTGGTTCTTTTATATAATCATTCATTTCTTTTTCCTTATCGAATTACTGACACAAACCGTTACTTGTCATTGCTGAATAGCGTAGATTAGTCATTTGCAGAATAGCATAGATCCAATAAAAAGGGAAGCACGTCAGCGGTGACGCGATGAACATCCGGAACAAGTACTTAAACTGAACTAGTAGCAAAATCAGCGGGCTTTTGGTATATAATAATTTTAAATAAAACAATGATTTATTAAAGTTTTATTAATGAAAGAGGTAGTGATTATGAAAAACATGAAAATGATCGTTTGGATTGCAGCGCTTGTAATGGCAGCAACCCTTCTGGCTGGATGCGGCGGAGGAAAGAAGGAAGCCCCGAAAGATACACCAGTACCTGCCGCCAGTGGAAATCAGACCCCCGTTGCCAGTGGGGTTCAGGAACCTGCTGCAGCAACTCCAACTCCTCAGACCCCTGTTGTTTCAGGGACAATGGATGAAAATAAAGCCATTGAAATTGCGCTCCAGGACGCCGGGGTGAATAAAGCAGACGCAGTCATAAAAAAAGCAGCACTAGACCAAGATTTAGACGGCAATGATGTTCCGCATTATGATGTGGATTTTTATGCGAAGGATATGGAGTATGAATATGACATCGATCCGGATACAGGAGCGATCCTCAAAGTTGATACGGATATGATGGATGCAGAAGATTATGCAGAAATGAATGCATTAAAGGGCGCAGCATCCGGCGGGTCAATCACCAAAGAAAAGGCATTGGAGATCGCACTTGCTTCTGCGGGGGTATCGATGAATGACATTTCGCGTCAGGATGTCGGTTTAGATACGGACGATTATACAGGAGCAGCATATTATGATGTTGAATTCCACGTCGGCCAGATGGAATACAGTTTTCATATCGACCCGACCACAGGAGCAATCCTGAAGTCAGAAGCGGAGTATGATGACTAAAATACTTTGTTCAATAAAAAAAGGTGCCTTAGGCACCTTTTTTTATTTCTTTTAGGTTCATTTTAGGTTCGAGCTTTATTATGCGCACATAGTAATTAATTCATTTTTTTCATTTTTCTCTTTATTAATAGACTTGGGCCCGCGTTAATGCGGGTCTTTGTTTTTTCCTAAACTAGTTTTTAGAGTCTCCGAAAATGTTAGCAAGAAAAGCAGTGATAGTAGATAAATTATCAATAGATTGTTTCAGATGATCAAAATCCACTTTGTTGATATTCTGAACAGCCTCATCTGCGTCCTGGACAAGGACATTGATTTCTTTAATTGACCGATCAACTTCATCTACGGCTTTGTAGATTTTAGGCACCAGTAGAGCACCAAAGATAACGAGCGCCAAAACGATCGCTGCCAGAGCACCGAAAACAGCTTTGATCCAATTTGTCTGTTTTTTGATAAGTTCATCTGTGTTCATGATCATCCTCCTTTTTGAGGTCCGGTATTTTCCTAATGATAACATAAAAACAGAGGATTAATAGATGAAAAAGATAGCTGTATCTGGATATATGAAACAGGATTCTGTGATATACTTTTAAAAAAGGAGTAGAGAGTATGACACATAAAGAAGCTGCTTTACAATTATTTCATGAAAGACTACTTTGCTCACAGGCGGTTGTTGCTGCTTTTGCAAAGGAGTGCGGGATAACCGAAGAACAGGCGTTTAAACTGGGAACAGCTTTCGGAACCGGAATGAGAAAAGGGGAAGTTTGCGGCGCAGTAACAGGAGCACTGATGGTCATCGGATTGTTATACGGGCAGAAAAACGGATCTGATACACTGGGAAGAAGCAGAGCCTATGATGCAGCAGAAAAAATGATGGATCGGTTTACCGAGAGGTGCGGATCCTATCTTTGCAGCGAACTGCTTGGATGTGATATCAAGACAGAAGAAGGGCGAACCCAGGCCATTGAACGGAAGCTTTATACAGAGTTCTGTCCGACCATGGTGGGAAAAGCAGTTGACCTTCTGGAAGAAATAATGAAAGAAGAAGAGTCATAAGGAAAAAAACAAAGAAGGTATAACATATGAAACCTTTAATAGGCGTTTTACCGCAGATTGATGAGAAAAGAGAATTCCTGAGGATGTTTCCCGATTATTTTGAAGCGATCAAGGAAGCGGGAGGAATCCCGATCATGCTGCCATTGTTGAGTGATGAGGAAACCATTCGGAAATGCGCAGATATTTGCGAAGGGTTCCTGTTTACTGGAGGACCTGATATAGCACCGGAGCGTTATGGCGAAACTTCCATCAACCAATCAGTTGTGGTCTTCCCGCCACGGGATGAGCTGGAGATGGCGATGCTGGATGAGGCAGAAAAAAGCGGGAAACCAATCCTTGGAATATGCCGGGGAGTGCAGGTGATCAATGTCTACCACGGCGGAACGCTCTATCAGGACCTGCCGACGCAGCACCCTTCAAAAACCTGCCACGCCCAGAAACCGCCGTTTGATATGCCTGCACACAATGTAACTTTAACAGAAGGCAGTCCTCTGCAGAAGCTGCTCCAGAAAGATGAACTGGCAGTGACCAGCCGCCATCATCAGGCCATCCGGAAACTGGGAGATGGACTTGAGGTAATGGCTGTATCAGAGGATGGTCTGATAGAAGCAGTCTGTCTGCCGGACTATGGTTTTCTCTGGGCTGTGCAGTGGCATCCGGAGTCTTCGCATAAAACAGATGATGCAAGTAAAGCGTTATTCCGGACATTTATCAACGCGATTTAGAATGCTGACTCGAAAAGACAAAGAGCACTCGGTTTTTCGTAGACATCTATCGTATTTATGATAGAATGACAAAGAATATTTCGCTTTCTATGGAGGAAAAAGAATGTCAAATACAACAATGGAACAGCCAAGAAAAAAAGGCTTTTTCAGCAATCTTGCAAATCCGGTCCTGCGGAAACTGGAAAAAGACGGAGAATATGCATCCGGCAATGTAGCAACATACAAAGGCATTATTATTAAAACCCTTTTTTTCCTTGCACTCTCAATCATTGGTGTTGCTGTCTGTTTCATCCTGCATAATCTGATGATCAGCAGCCCGACGGCAACTCTGGCGCATGTTGCGGATACCAAGAATGGTATTTATGATCTGACAGTCGCCGGCGGAGAACTTGTGATCATGATCGTAGTTCTGGCGATCAGTATCATCACACCATTTATAGCATGGCTGGTTCGTCCAGCAATCCCGATCGTGGGCTCTTTATACAGCCTGGCGCAGGGAATGCTGATCGGATATATCACCATCGCTTTGGCACAGGAATATAGGTATCTCTCATTGTTTGCCATGCTCATTACACTTGCACTGGTCGGCGGAATGATGCTTGTTTATGCAAAACGGATCATTAAAGTGACAGCCCGTTTCCGGGGCGTGATTACAGCAATCTTTTTTGGGATCATCGTGAGTGGTATCATTTATTTCCTGCTTTCTCTGATTCCTGCAGTGCGTAATTCCGGTTTGTTCTCCGGCATTTCCACTGCTTTCGGAAGTCCAATTATCAGCATAGTGATCGGAATTATTTATGTGATCTTAGCAGCACTTTTTATGTTGGTGGATTTTGACACCATCGAGCGCTGTGTCACTAATCAGGTGGATGAGAAATATGAATGGATGGCAGCATGGGGTCTTGCGTATACCATTCTTTACATCTATTTCAAGATTCTGAGGATCCTGTTGATGATCGTTGGCAACAGAAGTTCCAAAAACTAATAAAATGGTGAGTCCCATGAGCATAACGATCAACATTTTTTATACTGGAGAGAACGATAACGCCACAAGGTTTATGCAGGAAATGGAAGAGTGCGGTATAGCCGATAAGATCCGAAAGGAAAGCGGAAATCTGCGCTATGAATATTATGTTCCTGTTAACGATAAACATACGATCCTTTTGATCGATTCGTGGGAAAATGAGGAAGCATTGGCCTTTCATCACGCATCCCCGATGATGAAAGAGATTTCTGAGTTGAGAGAAAAATATGATCTTCATATGCGAGTGGAACAATACACCAAAGTTGAAACAAATGAAGAAGATGAATTCATCAGAAAATAAATAACAGAGAGAATGCCAATATAAAGGGCCGCCGGTATGGCGGCCCTTTTGAGGTTATGCTAAAATAAATAATAAATAGGTTGGCAATCGAGGAAGACCAGCTAACGAGTGAAGAAAGAATAAAAATGGCCAGTTCAATCAAGGAATTGAATACCAGGAGCAGGGAAACAGTCCAATACATGGTGCGTGAGATCACACATATCTGTAAAGATATGAAATCACGAGAACCGGGAAGTGAAGGTGAGCGGGAAGCGGCCAAATATATGGCCGATGTGCTGAAAGAGGACTGTGGCTGCAAAGATATTAAGATCGAGACCTTTGAAGAGCATCCAAGTTCTTTTTATGGTTACTTTTATATCTCAGCGGGCATGAATATCCTCAGCACTGTCTGTTTCTTCTTCCTTCCGTGGCTTTGCGTTGTGATCGGATGCTTGTCCGTTCTTTTGTTCCTGTTTCACTTTGTTCTGTATAAAAAGATTCTTGACCCATTATTCCCAAAGAAAGAGAGCGTAAATGTGACCGCCATCAGGCCTTGCAGCAAGGAAGTGCGGCAGCGCGTGTTTCTGAACGGACA
>JAZNHY010000073.1:0-1643 GCA_045577235.1 Lachnospiraceae bacterium | reverse complement strand
ATTGTACTTGTTATGCTGTTAGCATTGGTTGGATGCGGGAGCTCCGCCGGGAATAATGATCCGGCAACAACGGCTTCTTCGCGGTCGCGTGAAAATGCTGTGACAGAGAATACACAGGAGAATGAATCGGAGAATACTGCCGGAGAAACGACGGAAAATGGTTCTGCTGAAGTGAGCGGAACGGAAAGCGGCGGAAGCAATATTCTTGTCGTCTATTTCTCCAGAACCGGTGAGCAGTATACGGTCGGCGTCATTGATAAAGGCAATACGGCTATCGTGGCTGAGATGATCGCAGATGCTACAGGCGCGGATATGTTTGAGGTGCTTCCGCAGGAAGACTACTATCCCTACACATACAAAGAGTTAACAGACGTCGCTAAGAAGGAACAAAACGACAAGGCCAGACCTGTTTACCGGGGCCCTGTTCCTGATTTATCAGAGTACAGTACCATTTTCGTCGGAGCACCCGTATGGTGGGGTGACTGGCCTATGATCATGTATACCTTCTTTGAAAATGAAGACCTGTCGGGTAAAACATTGATCCCCTTCTCTACTCATGAGGGCAGCGGCCTGTCCGGATTCGATAAGAAACTGGCTTCAGCCTGTCCGGATTCTACTATCCTTGATGGTCTGGCGATTCGCGGTAACGATGCGCAGAACAATCAGGATAGCGTAAGACAATCCGTGAACGACTGGATATTGGGTCTGGAGTATTGACCATCTGAGGAGGCAGGACAGCATGAAGAAAAAGACAAGAATCATTATTGACCTCTCTATGACGATCCTGCTGCCGATGCTGATGGCTTACGCCCTGATTGGAGAAAAGTTCCATGAAATCATAGGGACGCTGATGTTCGGTTTGTTTATCGCTCACAACATTATGAACAGAGGCTGGTATCTGGCATTATTCAAGGGGCGGTATACTGCGAGGAGGATCTTCCAGACTGTTCTGAATACGCTGCTGCTCATCTTTATGCTTTTGCAGCCGGTCAGCGGGATCCTGATGTCAAAGCATCTCTACACATTCATTCAAATACCTGGAGTTTCCGCGACGGCACGGGAGATCCACTTATGTCTTGCTTACTGGGGTTTTGTGCTGATGTGTCTTCATGCAGGGACACATCTGTCTGCACCGCTTGAAAAATTGAAGCGGAACAGGAAAAGCATCTGGATAGTGACAGCGGGTATTCTAAGTGCCGTTTCCCTGTATGGCTGCTATGCTTTTTTGAAAAGGAAGCTTGCAGATTATATGTTTTTGAAGTCTGCTTTTGTGTTCTTTGACTACGGCGAGCCGAGGCTGTATTTCTTCTTCGACTATATAGCCATGATGCTTTTGTTCGCATGGCTCGGATACTGGATCTCGGTTGGGCTGGCAAAAAGAAAATGAGAAGCATCAGAGGAAATTCTCAAATTTAATTAATAAACCTGCATAAGGCATTGAAATATGTTCGGTTCACGGCAACGAAATTCTTGCGAAATAGTAAGAAACCAATATCAAGCGTTTTGCAAAAACGCGCAGCTCGCACTTGTGCGATCATAAGGGTTTGGGAAACTCCCAACAAGCCGGAATTGGCGCAGAAATGTGCAAACTCGTAAGTGTTTGCCCTGCTTGCCAAGTACAATATGGACGGCTATGCACTGCT
>JAZNHY010000072.1:0-7918 GCA_045577235.1 Lachnospiraceae bacterium | reverse complement strand
TGCTTATTATACGCAATTCATTGTTGTAATTCAGGGGTGATGGATTATAATGACTTAGTGTGGAAAAACAGGGTCAAAAGTGACCCAAAATGGAGGATGAAATGAGTTTTATTGAGAAAATGTTCGAGCAGGCTAGATCGGATAAAAAGACGATCGTTCTGCCTGAACCGATGGACAAGAGAACGTTTGAAGCAGCAGAGAAGATCTTGAAACTGGATATCGCTAATCTGGTTATTATCGGTACACCGGAAGAGATTGAAAAGAACGGGGCAGGGTTTGACCTAACCGGCGCAAAGATCGTAGATCCGTTCAACGATCCAAACAAACAGAAATATATTGATAAGTTTGTCGAGCTGCGCGGCGCAAAGGGCGTTACACCGGAGAGCGCTAAAGAGACGATGGAAAATGATTATATGTATTACGCATGCCTGATGTGCAAATGCGGTGATGCTGACGGCGCTGTCAGCGGTGCATGCCACTCCACCGGTAATACCATCCGCCCGGCACTGCAGCTGTTAAAGACAAAACCGGGTATCAGCGGCGTTTCCGGATTCTTTGTAATGGAAGTGCCAAATTGTGAGCTGGGCGAGAACGGCTTATTCGTTTTTGCTGACTGCGCAGTCAACCCGGACAACGATGAAGATAAAATGGCTGAGACCGCTGGTCTTTCCGCTGAGAGCTTTGAGTCCTTCTGCGGCGCTAAAGCCAAGGTCGCACTGCTTAGCTTTTCTACAAAGGGAAGTGCAAGCCATGACCGCGTGACCATGGTGCAGAATGCTACCGCAAAAGCAAAAGAACGCTTCCCGCAGTATGAGATAGACGGCGAGCTTCAGCTGGATGCCGCTCTGGTTGCTGAGGTTGGAGAACTGAAAGCTCCGGATTCGACGGTTGCTGGCCATGCAAATACACTGGTATTCCCGGATCTGGAATCCGGCAACATCGGTTACAACCTGGTGCAGAGACTGGCTAGGGCTAACGCTTATGGCCCGATCCTGCAGGGACTTTCCATGCCGGTCAACGATCTGAGCCGCGGCTGCTATGCGGACGACATCGTCGGCACAGTTGCTATTACTGCTGTTCAGGCACAGCGCGCAGGAAAGTAATTCTTTGATGTGCAGCGTGCCTGCGTGATCTGTGTTATGGGAATGCACGCTGGCGCGAAGCAAGATTTGTGAAGGACGCCCCTTGCGGGCGAGGTGAGAATAGAGCCGGACATCCGGCCAAACAGAATGGAGATTAAGAATGAAAATTTTAGTAATTAACTGCGGAAGTTCCTCTTTAAAATATCAGCTGATCGATTCCGATACGGAAGCAGTTCTGGCTAAGGGACTTTGCGAAAGAATCGGCATTGACGGAATGTTCACGTATCAGAAAGCCGGCTGTGATAAGAAAGTCACTCAGATCGACCAGCCGGATCACAAGAAGAGCGTTTCTTTAGTTCTGGAAGCTCTGACAGACCCTGAGAATGGTGTTGTGAAAGACCTCTCCGAGATCGGTGCTGTCGGCCACAGAGTCGTGCACGGCGGTGAAGCTTTTGAAGAGTCCGCTATCATCACAGATGAAATGATGAAGGCTGTGGAAGCATGCAATGATCTTGCACCGCTTCACAATCCGGCTAATATCATCGGCATCAACGCCTGCAAGGAACTGATGCCAAATGTTCCGCAGGTTGCAGTATTTGATACGGCTTTCCATCAGACGATGCCGAAGGAAGCCTTCATCTATGGTATTCCTTATGAGTACTATACAAAATATAAGATCCGTAAGTACGGATTCCACGGAACCAGCCACGCTTATGTTTCTCAGAGAACGGCTGAGATCCTGGGTCTGGATTACAAAAAGGCTAAGATCATCGTTTGCCACCTTGGAAACGGCGCTTCCATCTGTGCAGTTGACGGCGGCAAATCCGTTGAGACTTCCATGGGTCTGACTCCTCTGATGGGTCTGATCATGGGTACCCGTTCCGGCGAGATCGACCCAGGCGTTATGGAGTATCTTGCTAAGAAAGAAAACCTGGATCTGGAAGGTGTCATGAACATTCTGAACAAGAGATCTGGTGTGCTGGGTCTGTCTGGTCTGTCTTCTGACTTCCGTGATATCGACAGCGCTATCGAAGATGGCAATGAGCAGGCTAAGGTTGCAAAAGATGCATTCGTTCACCGTGTTGTGAATTACATCGGCGCTTACATTGCAGTCATGAACGGCGTGGATGCGATCGCATTTACAGCAGGTGTTGGCGAGAACGATCCTGATATGCGTAAAGATGTTATGTCTCATTTCACCTACATGGGTGCAAAGGTCGATGAAGAACTGAACAAATGCCGTGGCGTGGAACGTGTGATCTCTACCGATGATTCCGCAGTCAAGGTCCTGGTTGTTCCGACAAACGAAGAGCTGATGATCGCCCGCGATACAGAAAGACTGGTACTGAAATAATCTGGCGCAGCGGCGGGGCGCGTTGATGTAATTTTGCTGTATTTTTAATGAAAATTGTCGTTGACAAAGCGCTTTGCAGTGAGTATAATGCCAAAGTACGGCTTTTGTGCCGCTGATTCTGATGTTAAGGGAGGTGTACGAAATGAGTATTTGCCCAAAAAATAAAACTTCTAAAGCCAGAAGAGATAAGAGAAGAGCAAACTGGAAAATGAGTGTTCCGAGTCTTGCAAAGTGCCCAACTTGTGGAGAGCTTGTTATGCCGCACAGAGTTTGCAAAAACTGTGGTTCTTACAACAAGCGTACGATCATTGCACAGGAAGAGGCTTAATCTTTTCTTTTCATTGATTTAGTTATTTATGTTTATTGGCTGCCGCATCCTTGTGATGCGGCAGTTTTTCGTGTTTTTGTGATTGACGCTGCGGGTCATGGGTCCAAAATGCGTTTTTTTTATTTGGACCATAGCGCTTGCTTTTGAGATTGGGTCCATATCGCGGTTTTCTTTGAGTGGACCATGGGTTTTCTTATGGAGATTTGGTCCAAATAGGAGTTTTCTTTTAATAGACCATTCTTTTTATTAGACGAATTGGGTCTAATATCATTTTTTCTCCAATTGGACCACATTATTTGTTATATGTGTTTGGTCCAAAACGCACTTTTCAACCAAATGGACCATACCTGCCATTATATGCATTGGGTCTAATGATCATTTTTTTCTAGTGGACCATACTTTATTATGTTTTTAGTCTGGGATTATTAAAGAAAAAGGAGTTTAATGATCAGGGGAGGGACGGATGAATCATGATTAAAAAAAGAGGCAGCGGTGGCTGCCTCTTTTGTGTGATTTATGGAGTGTTTTAGTAGCTGAAATCAGTGAAGCGGGATCTAGTAGCTGATTCCCTGCCACAGCATTGCATTTGCCACTTTCAGGAATCCGGCTACGTTTGCGCCAACCTGCAGGTTGCCAGGTTTACCAGCTTCTTCTGCAGCTGCTGCGCAGGACTGGTAGATATTGATCATGATGGAGTGCAGTTTCTCGTCCACTTCTTCTGCAGACCAGTAGATGCGCTCGCTGTTCTGGGTCATTTCCAGACCGCTTGTTGCCACGCCGCCTGCGTTGCATGCTTTGGATGGTCCAAAGAGAACACCAGCCTCCTGGAAAGCAGAAATTGCTTCCGGGGTACATGGCATGTTAGCGCCTTCGCATAAGCACTGGATGCCATTTGCGATCAGAGCCTTTGCGCTTTCCTCGTTGATCTCGTTCTGCGTTGCGCATGGAAGAGCAATATCACATTTTACAGTCCAGATGCCTGCGCATCCGTCTGTATATTTAGCTTCCGGATGTACATCAATATATTCTTTGATCCTGCCGCGGCGGACTTCCTTGATCTCGCGGATGGCTTCAATGTCCACGCCGTTCTCATCGTAGATATAACCGTTGGAATCGCACATAGCAACAACTTTGCCGCCAAGTTCGGTTGCCTTGACTGCTGCATAGATTGCAACGTTGCCGGAACCGGAAACGACAACGGTCTTTCCGTCAAATGAAGTGCCGTTTGCTTTCAGGACTTCATTGGTGAAATAGCAGACACCAAATCCAGTTGCTTCTGTACGGATCAGAGATCCGCCAGCGCCGACCATCTTGCCGGTGATGACACCTGTGAATTCATTCTGCAGTCTCTTGTACTGTCCGAACAGGTAGCCGACTTCACGTCCGCCAACACCGATATCACCTGCCGGGACGTCGGTATCTGCACCGATATGTCTGTATAATTCGTTCATGAAACTCTGGCAGAAGCGCATGACTTCATTATCTGATTTGCCTTTCGGATCGAAATCAGATCCGCCTTTTGCACCGCCCATCGGGAGGGTAGTGAGGCTGTTCTTGAAGATCTGTTCAAAACCAAGGAATTTAATAACGGACAGGTTGACGCTTGGATGGAACCGCAGGCCGCCTTTGTAAGGTCCGATCGCAGAGTTGAACTGCACACGGAAGCCGCGGTTTACCTGGACTTTTCCAGCATCATCTACCCATGGAACACGGAACATAATGGTCCGCTCCGGCTCGACGAGCCGTTCCATAAGACCTGCTGCCTCATACTCCGGATGTTTTTCCACTACCGGCTCAAGGCTTTCGAAGACTTCCTCTACAGCCTGCAGAAATTCTTTTTCATCTGCACAGCGGGAGGAGAGGTCCTCATACACTTTTTTCAGATATGCGTTCGTTAATGCCATTTTTGTTCCCTTCTTTCGTTCGATTTTTGTTTTACCGCTAAGGAGCCTTAGCTGCGGAAGCGACATCGGGAAGAGGCCGGAACCGCTGGTGCTTTATCACATTAAAGTGATAAAATAATGATAGAATTATATAACAAGAAGCTCCCTCTTTCAAGTAAAAATCTTTTGCCGATTTAGCCCTTTTTTTATGTATTTTTCACATCGTCCCTGCACTTGATTTCACTTGAAATAAGCATCTGTATCTAGTAATATTATCTGAGTAGTTTCCGGCCGGAAGAGGACCGGTCTCTACATGTGCTTTCCGAGGAGGAATAGGGAGTGGAAGAACGCAGAAAAACGATTGTCGCACTGGATGCCATGGGCGGAGATTTTGCGCCGGCCCAGCAGGTCAAAGGAGCTGTTGATGCAGTCTGCGAAAACAAGAATATCGTTGTAAAATTGTTTGGCATTGAGGAGCAGGTCCGTGCCGAACTGGCCAAGTATTCCTACCCGGAAGAGCAGATCGAGGTCATTCATACACCGACCGTCATAGAGACAGCTGACCCGCCGGTACTGGCGATTAAAACCAAAAAGGACTCATCCATGGTGCGAGGACTTTTCTCTGTCCGCAACAAAGAAGCAGATGCTTTTATTTCCTGCGGATGCACCGGAGCGATTTTAGTCGGCGGCCAGACCATTGTCGGCAGGATCCGCGGGATCCAGAGAGGGGCGCTTGCGTTTGTCATGCCATCCTTAAAAGGTTCGGTCCTGATGATCGACTGCGGGGCCAATGCAGATGCCAGACCGGAAATGCTTCTTCAATTTGCCCAGATGGGTTCCATTTATATGGAACATATTGTCGGCGTGAAGAATCCGAAGGTCGGTATTGTGAACATCGGTGAGGAAGAGGAAAAAGGAAACCTCCTGGTCAAGGAGACCTTCCCGCTTCTGAAAGCATGCGACAGTATCAATTTTGTCGGCAGCGTGGAAAGCCGCGGGATCCCGGAGGGAGAAGTGGATGTGGTCGTCTGCGATGCATTTGTCGGAAACGTGATTCTGAAAATGTATGAAGGCGTTTCGACCGCGCTGATCCATAAGATCAAAGACGTGCTGATGAGCAGCACCAAGACCAAGATCGGAGCACTTCTGATCAAGAGTGACCTGAAAAATATGCTGAAGGATTTTTCCAGTGATGCTTACGGCGGTGCGCCGATGCTGGGCCTGAAAAACCTGGTGGTCAAGCCTCACGGAAATTCCAGCGCAGCGGTGATCAAAAACGCAATCCTGCAGTGTGAGGCCTTTGTGTCTGCAGATATTGTTGGCAAGATCGCGGAAAATATAACGGACCAGAAAGCAGGGGAAGAACTGGCAAAACAGCCGAAAGAGGAAAAACAGGCGGAACCTGCAGAATCGTCCGAACCAGCAAAACAGGAGGAATAAGATGGAGTTTGAAAAATTACAGCAGATCATTGCAGAAGTTTTAAACATTGATCCGGATACGATCACAGTCGATTCCAGATTCATTGATGATCTGAGCGCTGATTCCCTTGATATCTTCGAGATCATCACCAGTATCGAAGATGCATTTGATATTACCATTGACGACAGCCAGGCAGAATCGATCGTCACCGTTGGAGATGCAGCGGAAGCGATCCGCAATGCCGTGAAATAATGGCAAATTTAACCGATCTCGAAAATGTCATCGGTTATAACTTCACCAATAAAGAGTATCTTAAAACAGCGCTGACTCACAGTTCTTATGTCAATGAGAACAAGTACAAGGACACTTCATTGGAAGATAATGAAAGGTTCGAGTTTTTTGGTGACGCTATAATCGAGCTGTACATTAGCGAATATTTATTTAACAAGTATCACAGTTTCCCCGAGGGTGACATGACGAAGCTTCGGGCTTCCATGGTTTGCGAAAAAAGTCTGGCTGAATGCGCAAAAGAGATCCATCTGGGGGAATATCTCCGTATGGGAAAAGGGGAGTCTCATTCCGGCGGCAGGGAGCGCGCGTCTATCACATCGGACGCTTTTGAAGCGCTCGTGGCTGCTATTTATCTGGATTCCAAGGATGAAGAGATCACCCGCCGCTTTATTCACGAACATCTGATCAAAGGGCTGGAGAACAAGAAGCTTTTCTTTGATGCAAAGACAAAGCTCCAGGAGCTTACCCAGAAAGAAGGCAATAAGACATTGCGCTACGAACTGGTGGGTGAAAAGGGACCGGCACATGACAAGATTTTTGAGATCGCGGTCTATTTGAATGATCTGGAAATGGGAAGAGGAAGCGGCCATTCCAAAAAGGCAGCGCAGCAGGCAGCCGCGCAGCAGGCGATCGAGAAAATTCAGACTGAAGAGAAGTAGAGGTAGACATGTATCTAAAAAGTATAGAGATCCAGGGCTTTAAGAGCTTCGCAAAAAAGATCGTGTTTGACTTTCCGGACGGGATCACGGGCATTGTAGGTCCGAACGGTTCCGGAAAGAGCAACGTGGCAGATGCGGTCCGGTGGGTCCTGGGTGAGCAGAAGATCAAACAATTACGTGGTTCCCGCATGGAGGACGTCATCTTTGCAGGAACAGCAAACCGCAAGCCTTTGGGCTTTGCTTTTGTTTCTATTACACTGGATAACTCCGACCACAAATTAAAACTGCAGTTTGACGAGGTCACGATCTCCCGGCGTGTTTTCCGCTCCGGAGAAAGTGAGTACATGATCAACGGCAGTATCTGCCGTCTGCGTGATGTGCAGGAACTTTTATATGATACCGGCATTGGTAAAGAGGGCTATTCCATCATTGGACAGGGCCAGATCGATAAGATCCTGCAGGGCAAACCGGAAGAGCGCCGTGAACTGTTTGATGAAGCTGTCGGTATTGTTAAATACAAAAAGAGAAAAACCATCGCTCTCAGGAAACTGGAAAACGAGCGCCTGAACATGTCCCGCGTGAAAGACATTTTAAGCGAGCTGGGACGTCAGGTGGGACCGCTGCGCAGGCAGAGTGAAGCGGCAGATAAGTATGTCCGCTTCCGTGATGAGCTGAAGAAATACGACATCAACCTGTTCCTGTATGAGAATGGCGAGACCAAGACAAAGATCCGTGATCTGGTAGAGAAAGAGCGAATCGCGTCTGAAGATCTGGAACGCTCCAAGGCAGAGTATGAAGTCGCCAAAGAAGAATACGAAAAACTGAGCGAAACCATCCACCAGCTGGATGAAGAGATCAGCAGCATCCGCACCAAGATCTCCCAGGGCGATATTGTAAAAGA
>JAZNHY010000071.1:0-1672 GCA_045577235.1 Lachnospiraceae bacterium | reverse complement strand
AACGGCATTTTCTCTTTCTATTTTAGACCATGTCGTTTTCCGGAAGAATCTGTCAGCTGCCATTTTCAGTCTGGAAATGTCCAAGGAGCAGCTGGTCAACCGTCTTTTCGCCATGGAGGCAAAGATCGACGCACAGAATATCCGCTCCGGTAATCTGAGCGATACCGAGTGGGAGAGCCTGGCAGAGGCTTCGGAGGTGATCGGAGGATCAAAACTGATCATCGACGATACCCCGGGTATTTCTTCGACAGAACTTCGCTCCAAATGCCGGAAATATAAAATGGAGCAGGATATTCAATTGGTGATCATCGACTACATTCAGTTGATGACATCGGGCGGACGCAGTGATAACCGCCAACAGGAGATTTCAGATATATCCCGGTCTCTCAAGAGTCTGGCAAGAGAATTAAACGTTCCGGTCATTGCGCTGTCTCAGCTGAACCGTGCAGTAGAGAGCCGGACGGACCACAGGCCGATGCTGGCAGATATCCGTGAGTCCGGAGCTATCGAGCAGGATGCGGATGTGATCATGTTCTTATACAGGGATGATTATTATAATCCGGAAACAGAAAAGAAAAATGTGGCGGAGGTCATTATCGCTAAACAGCGTAACGGCCCTACCGGCACCATTGAGCTGACCTGGCAGCCAAAGTTTACACGTTTTGTAAACATGCTTAAGCCGGGAAATGCTTTTGGCGGAAACGAAACCTTTCAATAAAGAACAATAAAAAACAGTCAGGCGTTTGCCTGACTGTTTTCGTTCGAACGAATATTATTTGATGATTACTCTTCTGCAATAGAGCCTGTCGGGCATGTATCTGCACATGATCCGCAGGAAACACAAGCATTCGCATCAATTTCATATTTTCCGTCGCCCTCAGCGATTGCTCCAACTGGGCATGCACTCTCGCAAGCACCACAGGATACACAACCATCAGAAATAACGTATGCCATTTACAGTTCCTCCTTCTTGGTTCTTGTTTCTTTCTTGCTTCATTGCATTCTAATATATTTTATTCTCTAATACAAGTAGAAAAACATTGTGCAATGTTTAATAAAAAAACAACAAAAAGACGCCCGAAATTATACAAAGCAACAAAAATGCACAGAATGTATTGAAAATAGACAGACGTTATACTATAATCAAAAAACCAAAAATAATGACATACAGAAAATACTTTTTTCATAAAATGCCAATAAAATTCAGGTTTTAAGGAGGATAGTTTAATGGCAAAGATTTCTAAAGACATGACAATTGGTGATATCTTAAGAGTGGATGAAGGACTTGTTCCGATCCTTCTGGAGACAGGAATGCATTGCCTTGGATGCCCATCCGCACAGGCAGAAAGCCTGGAAGATGCATGTGCAGTTCACGGCACAGATGTTGATGCGATCATCAACAAAATGAACGATTTCCTGGCAGCAAGAGTTTAATCACAATAACTGATAATGAAAGAAAATGACGCACCATGGTGCGTCATTTTTTTCAGTGATTTTATGATGGGTAATAGGTCCCGCGCTTCCTGCGCAGCTGCTTCTTTCGGATATGGAAGAACAGATAAAGACCGATACAAACTACAAGTGCACATCCGGTAAGGATCAGGTATTTTCCGAGAACATTTTCCTGCGTCTTTACCGAGAGCCAGAGCGTATTCATCAGCTGCGTGCCTTC
>JAZNHY010000070.1:0-11768 GCA_045577235.1 Lachnospiraceae bacterium | reverse complement strand
CGTATACGGCTGCATGACATAAGAACGGATCTGGTTGCCCCATCCGATCTCTGTGACTTCACCACGGATGTCCGCCAGGTTCTTTGCCTGCTCTTCTTTTTTCCGCAGATAGAGCTGGCTCTTTAACATCTGCATTGCCTTATCTTTGTTCTGGAACTGGCTCCGCTCGTTCTGGCACTGTACCACGATACCGGTTGGAAGATGCGTGATCCGGATCGCAGAGCTGGTCTTGTTGATATGCTGTCCGCCTGCGCCTGAACTCCGATATGTATCGATGCGGATATCTTCATCTGCGATCTCGATATCCAGATCCTCTTCAATATCCGGCATAACATCGCAGCTTACAAAGCTGGTCTGCCGTTTGCCGGCTGCATTGAACGGACTGATCCTTACCAACCGGTGCACACCTTTCTCACTCTTTAAAAAGCCGTAAGCGTTCCGCCCGGTGATCTGGATCGTAACGGATTTGATCCCCGCTTCATCGCCATCCAGATAATCCAACACTTCGTATTTGAATCCGTGGCGCTCTGCCCATCTGCAGTACATACGGTACAGCATACTTGCCCAGTCACAGCTCTCCGTTCCGCCTGCTCCTGCATGAAGCGTAAGGATGGCATCCAGGTGATCGAATTCCCCGGAGAGCAAAGTTGAGATACGGTAGTCTTCATAAGACCTCTTGAATTTCTCGAACTCTTCCAGGCATTCATTTCCCAGGTCGTCATCATTTTCTTCTTCCGCCATTTCAATCAGCGTCTGCAGATCGTCATAGCTTCCCTTCAGGGTGTCATAATTTTCCAGATCCGCTTTGAGGTTTTTCATTTCCTTCATCAGCTCGCCGCTGGCCTTTCCATCTTCCCAGAAGCCAGGCTCGTTCATTTTGCCCTCAATTTCAGCGATCCGTTTGTTTTTGACATCCCGATTCAAAGCCTCCTCCATGTTCAGAAGCGGCTCTTCAAACTGCGATAATTCATATTTAACTTGATCTAGTAATACCATAATTAATAGATTATAAACGATTATTTCTTAATAATAAAGAAAAAATTTCCCCAGAGATTCATTTCTCCGGGGAAATAACAGTTCTCATGTATTATGCTTTTCTGCCGTGGCAGTACTTGTACTTCTTGCCGCTGCCGCACGGGCATGGATCATTTGGATAGACCTTATCATCCGCCCTCTTCTTTGGTGCCTTTGCAACAGAATCATCTTTATTGGTTGCCATCGGCTGTGCCACCTGCTCGCGCTTGACTTCCTGCTCGATCTTAACATGCAGCATCGTCCGGACGGTATCTTCCTGGATGCCTGCGATCATATCATCAAACATGTCATAGCCGGCCATCTTATATTCTACAACAGGATCTCTCTGGCCGTATGCCTGCAGGCCGATGCCCTGACGGAGCTGATCCATATCGTCGATGTGATCCATCCAATGGCGGTCGATAACACGCAGCAACACGACACGCTCTACTTCACGCAGATGCTCTACGATCGGGAATTCTTTTTCTTTTTCTGCGTACAGACTGCGGCCAAGTTCCAGCAGATCCTCGCGGAACTGCTCTTTAGAATAATGTCCGTTCATCTGCTCTTCGGTCAGATTTACCTGACGGATGAAGATCGGCATCCACATTTCATTCAGGGAGACCATATCCCACTCTTCCGGTTTCGCATCTTCCGGAATGCCGGCATCCACAATATGATTGACTGTCGCATCAACCATGGTATAAATGGAATCCCGCATGGACTCGCCGTTCAGAACACGCAGACGCTCTGCATAAATGATCTCACGCTGCTCATTCATGACCTGGTCATATTCCAACAGGTTCTTTCTGATACCAAAGTTGTTATTCTCAATCTTTTCCTGTGCACGTTCGATGGCGTTGGAAAGCATCTTATGTTCGATCTGCTCGCCCTCTTCCACACCCAGGGTATTGAAGATACTCATCAAACGTTCCGAACCGAACAGACGCATCAGATCATCTTCCAGAGAAATGTAGAAGCGGGATTCACCCGGATCTCCCTGTCGACCGGACCGGCCTCGCAGCTGGTTATCGATACGACGTGACTCATGACGCTCGGTACCGATGATCTTCAGACCACCGGCTGCTCTTGCCTCATCATCCAGCTTGATATCGGTACCACGGCCGGCCATGTTGGTGGCGATGGTAACGGCCCCATGCTGTCCGGCTTCTGCGACGATCTGCGCCTCCATCTCATGATACTTTGCGTTCAACACGTTATGCCGGATGCCGCGTCTTTTCAGCATACCGGAAAGCAGTTCACTGGTTTCGATCGTGATGGTACCAACCAGGACCGGTTGACCGACCTCGTGTGCCTCACAGATCGCATCGATCACGGCTTTGAATTTTTCTTTCTTGGTTTTATACACCGCATCCTGCAGGTCTTTCCGGATGACCGGCACATTGGTCGGGATCTCCACGACATCCATTCCATAGATGCTGGTGAACTCGTTTTCTTCTGTTTTTGCAGTACCCGTCATGCCGGCCTTCTTGTCATATTTATTAAAGAAGTTCTGGAAAGTGATCGTTGCCAGCGTTTTGGATTCTCTCTTCACCTTCACATGTTCTTTTGCTTCGATCGCCTGATGCAGACCATCAGAATAACGTCTGCCCGGCATGATACGTCCGGTAAACTCATCGACGATCAGGATCTCATCATCCTTGACCACGTAATCCTGATCACGGAACATCAGGTTATGCGCACGCAGGGCCAGGATCACATTGTGCTGGATCTCCAGGTTTTCCGGATCTGCCAGGTTTTCGATCTTGAAGAACTGCTCTACTTTACGGACACCTTCATCGGTGAGGTTGATGACCTTTTCTTTTTCGTTGACGACAAAGTCGCCGGTCTCTTCCATCTTCTCGCCCATGATGATATCCATCTTGTTCAGTTCTTTTGCCTCACCGCGTTTTAGCTGTTTCGCCAGGATATCGCAAAGTTCATAAAGCTTTGTAGACTTGGCAGACTGCCCGCTGATGATCAGAGGCGTTCTGGCTTCATCGATCAAAATGGAGTCGACCTCGTCGACGATGGCATAATGCAGTTCTCTCTGCACCAGCGACTCCTTGCGGACGACCATGTTGTCACGCAGGTAATCGAATCCCAGCTCGTTGTTCGTAACGTAGGTGATATCGCAGTTATAAGCCTGCTGCCGTTCTTCGCTGGTCATGCTGTTTAAGACCACGCCGACTGTCAGACCTAAGTAGCGGTGTACTTGTCCCATCCACTCTGCGTCACGGTTTGCCAGGTAATCATTGACCGTTACGATGTGAACGCCCTTGCCTTCCAGCGCGTTCAGATAAGCCGGCAGAAGACAGGTCTGTGTCTTTCCTTCACCGGTCTTCATCTCTGCGATACGGCCCTGATGCAGGACGATGCCGCCCATCAGCTGTACCGGATAATGCTCCGTGCCAAGCTCTCTTCTTGTTGCCTCTCTTACCAGTGCGAAAGCTTCCACCAGAATATCATCTAATGTTTCGCCATTCTGAAGACGGTCTTTGAATTCCTGTGTTTTTGCCCGCATCTGCTCTGCGGACATTTCCATCATTTGCGGCCGCAAAGCAACGATCTGGTCGACCAGCGGCTGCAGCTTTTTGACTTCTCTGTCAGCTCCGCCGCTGAAAATCTTGCCAAATAAACCCATGTAATATACTCCTGTTTTCTTTCGCGCCCATTTGGTGCGCTTTTTCTTCAAGACTTGCGCCGCGCAGAAAGCACGGCGCATAGTGGTTTCTTGTTAATATCCTCTCTCCGGGTGATCAGAACTCCGGCTCGATCAGGCCATATGTATTATTTTTTCTCTTATAAACGACATTGATCTGATCTGTCTCTGCATTGGTGAATACAAAGAAGCTGTGTCCCAGCAGTTCCATCTGCATACATGCTTCTTCCGGATCCATCGGTTTAAAATCAAAGCGTTTGGTTTTGACGATCTTGATCTCTTCCTCGTCTTCTACTTCCTGCTCGATAAACTCTTTGGAGAAATTCTTCTTATCCTGATATCTGTCGATCAGTTTGTTTTTGTATCTCTTTAACTGTGTTTCGATGGATTCCTCGACCAGATCGATCGATGCGTACATATCTGAATTCGACTGTTCTGCGCGGATGATCCCGCCTTTGACCGGAATTGTGACTTCTATGATCTGGCGGCTTTTCTCTACGCTCAGTGTTACTTGTGCAACCGTATCCTGGGAAAAGAATCGATCTAATTTGCCGAGTTTTTCCTGTACAGCGGCTTTTAAGCTTTCCGTAACTTCCACATTTCTGCCCGTAATGGTGAACTTCATAAGTATCACTCCTTTCCGCTTTTTTTAATTTTACCATAAAATAACTCCCTGGGGGAGTTATTTCACAAAAAATTCTTAATTAATATATATATTTTCGTAGCCATTTAATTAATATACCGGACCACATTGATGATCGGCATCATATAAAGGTCTCCGTAAGAAACTGTGGTACCGTCTCCCGGTGCATGAACTACCGTGTTGCCGCTGATATACAGGGCCACATGACCCGGATATGCAATGATATCCCCAGGTCTTAAGTCATCCATAGAGACGCTCATTCCGCCATATGCCTGTGCATCGGATGACCGTGGAATGGAATAGCCATATTCCCGGTAGATAGCAGATGTAAACCCGCTGCAGTCTGCGCCGTAAGTAAGATCACTCTCTCCCCAGATATACGGCAGGACACCAACAAACTGCTGTGCATAGTTAGCCACTGCCTGTCTGAGTGCTGCCACATCATCAGAGTCCGGTGTAGCCGGTGCGATCTGTGCAAGAGCGTAGCTTCTGGCTCTGCCCTGTGCTTCTTCCTGCAGACGAGCTTCTATCTCACTGCCCCATTCAATGCCTTCCGCGATCCGGCCGCGGTAAGCTGCTTCTTCTTCCGGTGTCACGGCCGCTCTGCAGATTGTTGTCAGGGTTGCCTCTCCATTGCTGACCCAGCCTTCCCCCAGTCCCGGGATCTCTACGCGGCTGAATTCATCGCCAGCTTCCAGCAGAGTTAACGTTACATTGGCCGGCAGTGCACAAATAACTGTTGTATCTAATCCGGGACCATCCATGATCCATGTTTCATCTGCAGTGGTCACAGCAACATTTTTATTCATAAGTCCGGCATTGGCTTCTGCATCTTTTCCGGTCAGGAATCCTTCTTTTTTCACATAGCCGGTCAGACCATCGGCAACGATCTGATACCAGCGACCACTCTCCTTGATCACCGTAGCAGCTGTCCCAGGCTCCATCTTCCCCTGCAGTGTGGCCAGAGACTCGCCTTTTTCCACACGCTCATTTCCCGGGATCTTATCATAGATCAGCAGATCTCCCGAACCATTGTAGATGATGCGCTTTCCCATGATATTGCCGGTAGCATCATAGTATTCGTTCACTTCTGTCAGCTGAGCTCCGAGTGCCGTTGTGGAAAGGAGTTCCGTAGAGCTCTCTCCTGTTGCGCCGACATAGTTTTCAATCACTGCACCAGCTCCGGCTGTTGGCAGATCAAGCGAAGGCACATCTGCTGCCTTTGCTGCACTTCCTGCTGCCAGCACAAACATGCAGACGATCCCGATCACCGCCACTGCTTCTGCGATCAGAACGGAAAAGACTTTATGATTTCTATTCAGTTTTTCGAAAAGTAGGTTTTTCATTTAAACTGTTTCAAGCTGCTTATGCTCTCTTGACGTTCTGTCGTGAGAAGAAAAAAAGCGGGGAACTATGTCCCCGCTGTCATCATCTGTTTCTGCAATCAATTGATATATCTGACAACACCGTAGATTGGCATCATGTACATACTCTGATAGCTGCAGACATCGCCCGGGACCGGTTCATGCACGACCGTATCACCACCGATGTAAAGCGCAACATGACCTCCGTAGTATACTATATCACCCGGCCGGATGTCGTCAAGCGAAACAGCCTCGCCTCCATACATCTGACCATCTGTCGTCCGCGGGATCTCATATCCGAACTCGCGGTAGATTGCCTGTGTGAAACCGCAGCAGTCTGCTCCATAATCCAGGGAGTTGCCGCCGGATACATATGGAAGCCAGCCGACAAACTGCTGTGCATAAGCGGCGACTGCATCCCGCAGTGCTGCGACATCTGCAGAATCTGCTGCTGCCGGAGCGATGGAAGCACGTCTTGCGGCCAGTTCCTCGTTATACGCTTCTTCCTCTGCTGCCATCTGCATTGCTTCTGCCCAGTCATTTGCTGCGCCAACACATTCTGCGATCCTAGCTGCACGGTCTGCAGACGCCTGATTGGACATTCCTGTGCGGCGGACGGTTTCAAAGTTCGCATATGCACTTTCGATCCAGCCTTCTCCAACGTTTGGAACATAGATACGGGAGAATTCTTCGCCCTCTTCCAATACCTCAAACCAAAGTCCTGAGGAAAGGAAAGCTAAAAGGTCGCTGTTATAATCCGGTTCTGTGTTCAGCATCAGCTCATCATCATTGACTACTGCAATGCGCTTCCAGGTGGAAGCATCCAGAGCCTCTGCATCTTTGCCGACTGCAAAGAAGCTGGTATTTGCAAATCCGGAAAAATCATCTGCTACGATCTGATACCAATTGCCGTAAACGCCGACCAGTGTGGCGACATCACCTTTGGTCATCCGCCCGGTGATCTGTGCCATCTGTGTCTCACCGCGCTCGATCCGCTCGTTGCCCGGAATCCGGTCATACACAGCAATGGACTCATCTACGTTGCAGACGATCAGTTTGCCAA
Source organism: Lachnospiraceae bacterium (assembly GCA_045577235.1). Lineage (GTDB taxonomy): Bacteria > Bacillota > Clostridia > Lachnospirales > Lachnospiraceae > RGIG5612. The sequence goes on along the minus strand of JAZNHY010000070.1, from coordinate 5,022 downwards.
GGGAACCTCCCTTGCTGTCATAATACTCATTAAACTCGGTATAGGTAGCGCCGAGTGCAGTCGTGGAAAGAAGGTCCACAGAACTCTCGCCTGTTGCGCCGACATAGTTATTGACAATTCTGCCAATCCCTGCATTAGGAAGTAAAGTCTCCTGCGTGAGCACGTCGTTAGCTGTGGCGACGCTTTTTTCTTTTGCAACGACTTCACGCGTTCCCATAAAGCAGAGACCTGCCAATATGACAACTGCCACCATTGTGATGGAAAGTATTTCGTAAAGTTTTAATTTCAATTTCATAAAAATGTTTCGTCCAAATATTACAGAAATGTTACAAATCTATTTCATAATATACCAATGGTTGCCATAAAAGTCAACCTTTTAACAGATTGTTCACAATCTCTTCATATTTTGCCTGACACAAAATATTGTATTTAAAAATCGTTCACACACAACATATGTCGCATGTGAACGATTTTATTAAGGATAAAAAAGAAAATGAAAATATTACCCTTTTTTTACAATTATTAAAAACTTTACATATTGATAAACCGCGACAGGAAGTCCTTTGTCTCCTGCCTCTGCGGATTTCCAAAGATCTCCTGCGGGGTGCCCTCTTCCCAGATCACGCCGTCCTGCATGTAGACCACATGATTGGACACGTCTCTGGCAAAAGCCATCTCGTGTGTTACGATGATCATCGTCAGGCCTTCCTTTGCCAGCGTCTTCATGACTTCCAGAACTTCTCCAACCATCTGCGGATCCAGGGCGGAAGTCGGCTCGTCAAATAAGAGCACGTCCGGATGCATCGCCAAAGCACGGGCGATAGCCACACGCTGCTGCTGACCGCCGGAAAGCTGTTTCGGTTTTGCCTTGATGAAAGGTGCCATGCCGACTTTGGTCAGGAAGAACAGGGCGTCCTGCTCTGCTTCCTGTTTGGATTTTTTCAGAACTTTCATCGGACCGACCATGCAGTTCTTTAACGCGGTCATATTGCTGAACAGATTAAAGCTCTGAAAGCACATGCCTACCTTGGCGCGGTAGGCAGCCACATTTTTTTCTTTGGTGATATCGTTTCCTTTAAAAAGGATCTCTCCCGAGGTAGGTGTCTCCAGCAGGTTGATGCACCGGAGCATGGTGGATTTACCAGAGCCGGATGCACCGATGATGCAGGTCACATCGCCCTCTTTAATGGAAAAATTGATATCCTTTAAGACCTCATTCTTACCGAAGGTCTTTCCCAAATGTTTGATTTCAATGATTTCTTTTTTGTCACTCATATTGTTTTACCGTCTGGTATTGTTCATGTTGTCTTCCCCGGCGCGAGATGCATCGGAAAGATGTCTGTCATCTACAAAGTCCTTCCTCGGATCGCTCAGTGTGCCGCTGGTATAAGCAAGCGTATCTGTCGTTGCCAGATCATACTCTGCCGGTCCATCCATTCTCTTTTCAAAGAAGCGCAGCAGCCAGCTGAAGAACAATGTCATGATCAGGTACATCACCATTGTAATGGTGAATGTCTCAAAGTATGTGTAGTAAGTGCCGGCCACGGATTTGGATGTGAAGAACAATTCCACAACACCAATGCAGCTTAAGACACAGGTATCTTTGATATTGATGATCAGGTTGTTGCCGATCTGCGGCATGATATTCCTGAGTGCCTGCGGCAGAATAACATTCAGCATCGTCTGCACATGATTCATACCGATCGCTTTTGCACCCTCTGTCTGGCTGAGCGGCACGGAAAAGATACCACCGCGGACCGTCTCTGCCATATAGGCGCCGGTGTTGATCGATACGATCACAAATGCGGACGTCCACATATCCATGTGCAAGTTCAGAAGAAGCATTGCGCCGTAATGCAGGAACATAGCCTGTACCATCATCGGCGTTCCTCGAAAGACCTCTACATAGATCTTCAGGATAATGTTCACGATCTTCAGTAAGATCTTCTTGGCTACCGAATCATTTGGATTGACCGGGATCGTCTGGATCAGTCCGACGATAAACCCGATCACGCATCCGATCAGTGTGCCAACAATGGCAATGAGGAGCGTTGTGCCCGCTCCTTTTGCCATTGATACGCCATAATTTTTCAGTATAAATAGGATTCTTCCGAAGAAATCAGGCGGAAGAGATCCTGCCAGTAAAAAGCTGTTCATTGATTCACCCTACGATGATTCGTCACTCCTGTTAGTCGTTCATCGGCTGTACTGCGATAGCCTGGTTCATCCACTCTTTATAGTCTTCCGGTGTTAATGTTGCAAGAACACTGTTGATGGCTTTCTGCAGTCCGCTGTTGCCTTTCTGCATGGAGATACCAATGTTGATCTCTTCTTCAGAAACCTGGTAGTCACCATCGGTTCCTTCGAAGGAAAGCATAACCATATCCGGATAAACGGCACATGCGCCCATTGCTGTCGGCTCATCTGTTACAACGATATCAACACCGCCTGCTTCCAGAGCAACCAGCATCTGCGGTGCGCTCTCCTGTGCGGTCTGAGCCTGAACGTCAGGAATCTGCGGGATGCAGACATCATACCAGACAGTGTTCAGCTGAGAGGTTGCTTTTGCGCCGGAAAGGTCTGCCAGTGATTTTGCATTCGCATATGGAGAATCTTTCTTGGTCAGTGTCACGATAGATGCAAAGTAATATGGCTCAGAGAAATCGATCGTTTCCAGACGTTCTGCCGTAATAGACTGACCTGCGATAACACAGTCAACCGTACCAGCCTGGACAGCCAGCGGCAGAGAATCCCAATCCAGTTTGTAGATCTGCAGTTCCATACCCAGCTGCTCAGCGATGTATTTTGCCATCATGACATCGTAACCGTATGCATAGTCAGAAGAATCTACGATCGGAACAGCGCCGTTAGAATCATCGGACTGTGTCCAGTTATAAGGTGCATAGCCGCATTCCATAGCGACACGAAGGATCTTGCCGGAACCATCGTTTACGCCTGTTGCTGCCGGTGCCGGAGCTGCGCTGCTTCCGCTGCCTGCCGGTGCCGGAGTGTCTCCGCCGGACTTGCCGCATGCGCATGCGAATACGACGACCATCAAAATCGCCATTGCTGTTGTCAGTAATTTGCCAATTCTTTTCATTTTTCTTTCCTCTTTTCTTGTTTGGTTTCTTTTGCTGCATTACGTATCGTCTGCAGAAAAAGTTCCCTGGCTGTTTTCCGGGCAAAATAAAAAATGTTCTGCATTTCTGCAAAACATCACATTTCTTCACCCATCCAACGTTTGTCATCAGAAAGCGCTCCACAAATGTGACAGTCCGTTACATGTTCTGCAACGGCCCAACACCGGCTCTTTAAGGGTTTCCCCGGCGTTTCGGCGGCAGTTCCTTTCATCCCGTCAGCACCCTTGCTGCTCTTTGGCGATCTTACTCATAAATGCCGCGCCTCTATTCTGCATAACGATATTTAATTGTTGGAATTGTATGCCCTATCGCATCGCTTGTCAACTGTTTTCCTATTAAATATAAGTAATAAGCTATTTGGTCATAAAAACACCAGCCCTTAAATCCACTAATGCATCCTCCCCGAAAAAATGCTATGATAGCAAAAGCGCGATAGCGGAAAGGAGGCAAAATGAGACAATCCAAGTTTACATTTCAGGCATTTTTGATCATCGTTCTCATTTTCTCCGTTATGGCGTTTTTCTTTACGCTCTTTCTTTCCGGAATGGCAGACAAAGCATGGAATCCGCATGTCAACGATTCCTACGAGATTGCAGGGACCGATCTCACCATCCGGTATTCCGATAGAAAAGGCAACGGCATCTTTGAAGGCGATCCAGTAAACGGCGTCCTGAAGGTGGAAGGCTCGTTCGGGCACGACTGGGGCATCGCGTTAGAAGGCAATTACCTCTACCTGAATGAATACCGCACCTCCACGCTCGGTATGATGTTCTGCCAGCTGGTCCGCATCAACCTTAACACCTATGAAAAAGAAGTCCTGATGCAAAACACGATCCTCCGCGGGCAATGCACCTCCGGAGAACTGGTCTGCGTCAGTGATATCCTGATGCCGTCCATGCAGCCTGAGACCAATGAGCTGGCCCGCCTGTATGCGATGACTTCCGCCAATATCGATCCGAAGTCAGACAAAGGAACCGTTCTTTTTATCGACCCTTCAGACACCAATATTCTCTATGAAACAGAGGACGATGATGTGCTCTCGGATAGTTTCGATGCTCTTTATCTGGATCATTCCCTGGAAGAGATCCGAAATGGGAAATACCGGGAAGAGACACAGACAGAATCCCAGGAGGAGGGCCGGTAATGAAGATCAGATTCGGGATCAATAACAGAAAAGTGATCAACGGCGCCACCATCTATCTGCGGATCTTCCAGATAGCATCTTTGCTTGCGCTGCCTTACATCTTCCTGATCAATATCTATCCGGCAGTGATCACCAGCCAGAACCTTTGGTCCGTTTTGTTTGAGCTGGGGATCGTATCCATACCGCGCGCCGAAGCGATGCTGCTTTCTTTCATATATAAGCTGACCCTCAATGAGGTCATTGTCTATTTCATTCCGCTCGTGATCGCATTTGTTTATGGAATCATCCTGAAGAGAGGGCTTGACGGGCCGGAAAAGAGGGCGGTCCTGATCCGGAAGATCCTGATCATTCTGATCTTCCTTGACCTGGTGCTAAGGCTTTTGCCGTTCCGGTTTAACTACTCTTTTGCGTGGTATTTTGTTGTGATCGGATGCCTGGTGCGGGCTGCCTGCCTCATCTTTCTGATCCTGGATCTGAAACAGGCTGCAATTCAAAACGGCAGTACTAATCTGCAGTAATTATCGCAGACATTTCCAACAATAAAGATTATTTCAATAAAAAAACAGCAGGACCTCCAAAGAAGTTCTGCTGTTTTTTCATGAGCGTGCGGGGATTCGAACCCCGGACAACTTGATTAAAAGTCAAGTGCTCTACCACCTGAGCTACACGCCCATTCAATTATCAAGGCAATTCTTGCCAGCAGGGCTAGCTGGATTCGAACCAGCGAATGCAGGAGTC
>JAZNHY010000069.1:0-4156 GCA_045577235.1 Lachnospiraceae bacterium | reverse complement strand
CTGCTTCTTTCGGATATGGAAGAACAGATAAAGACCGATACAAACTACAAGTGCACATCCGGTAAGGATCAGGTATTTTCCGAGAACATTTTCCTGCGTCTTTACCGAGAGCCAGAGCGTATTCATCAGCTGCGTGCCTTCTGTGGAAAGTGCATGAAAAGCCTCTCCCTTTGCTAATAATTCTTCAGGGGGGTAAAGAACCTCGTCCTCCAGCATATCCGGATCGGTAAATTCTTTGGCAGCGGAAAACGGGGTGGCATAATCAAGGTATTCCAGGTTTTCCGCACAGATCTCCGGCTCACATAAGAAATTGATAAAAAGTTCTGCTTCTTTTTTGTGCTGGCAGCCCTTTGGAATACAGAGCGCGTCTACGAAAAGATTAAATCCCTCTTTTGGAACATTGAAAGCCAGATTCTCATTTTCTTCCAGCATCAACGGATAATCGCCGGAATAGTAGGCACCGATCCATGCTTCTTCCCGTTCCAGTTTATCAAAGATCTGATCCATAACATAACTCTGGACCAGGTTTTTCTGTTCCTTTAATTTTTCAGCCGCTGCCGTAAGTTCATCCGGGTCATCGGTATTTAAGGAATATCCCAGCAAAAGCTCTGCGATCGCAAAGGAATCACGCGGATTGTCGAACATCAATATTTTTCCGGCATAATTACGGTTCCAGAGGAGATCCCAGCTGCCAACGTCATCTTCATTTACATATTTCGTATTATAAATAATACCAACATAGCCCCAGGTATAAGGGACAGAGTATTTGTTTTCCGGGTCATAGGCCAGGTTTTTATAGGCTTCATCCAGATATTGATAGTTTGGAATATTAGAAAAGTCTAACGGTTCCAAGGCATCTTCTGCAATCAGTTTGTCGATCATATAATCGGAAGGAACGATTACATCAAAAGCATTTCCCCCGGACTGCAGTTTGGTGTACATCGTTTCGTTACTGTCGTAAACCATATAATTGACGCGAATGTCCGGGTAGGCTTTTTCAAATTCTGCAATGACATCGATATATCCGTCAGTACCATCTGAAATATACTGCCCCCAGTTATAGACATTGATCGTCACCGGTGCAGCAAAGGTCTGTTTCGGAAAAAACATAAAAACGCTGCCAAGCAGAAGAAGGGCCAGAAACAAGGCAGATATCTTTTTCATACCTCACCTCCTGCTGCTTTTGCACGAATATGCATTTTTTCTCTGCGGCTTTCACTTCTGCTTTGCAGAATATTCATGACAATCATCAGGATCAGGATCACCAGAAACAATAAAGTGAACAGCGCATAGACCTTTGGATGGATCGGCTTTTTCGTATAGTTATAGATTTCGACCGGCAGGGTCACAAATCCGAAGCCCGTTACAAAATAGGAGATCACGAAATCGTCCAGTGACATCGTGAAGCTCATCAGCGCGCCTGCAATGACGCCTGGCATGATCTCGTGCAGAGTGACTTTAAAGAACGCTTTTGCCGGTGTACAGCCCAGGTCCATTGCCGCATCCGTCAGGTTCGGATCCATCTGCGTGATCCGTGGCATCACGTTTAAGATCACGTAAGGTAAATTGAAAGTTACGTGAGCGATCAGCAGCGTCCAGAAACCAAGGACGGAGTTTAATTTGAGGATCGTTCCGGTGAAAGCAAACATCAAAGCCAATGAAACACCGGTTACGATATCCGGATTCGTGATAGGGATATTGGTCATGGTCATAACCAAACCGCGCATCTTTTTGCTCATACGGTGGATTCCGACGGAGGCAGCTGTTCCAAGGCCTGTTGCAATGATCGTGGAGACAATGGCAATGATGGCGGAATTCCGGACCAGCCTTAACAGTGCAGCATCTTTAAACAGCTCTGCATAACGGCTGAAAGTGAATTCTTTAAATACAGCAATATCAGTGCCGGAACTGAATGATGCTACAGCCAGGATCACGATTGGAAAATACAGAAAGATAAAAACCAGAACAGTGATCACTTTTGATGCTTTTCTCATAAAGGAGTCACCTCCTCACTGCCATGCTGTTTGGTCACCCGGTTGGACAAACCAATACAGATAAAAATCAGGATCAGCAGGATCAGAGACATAGCAGCTCCCAGATTCGGGTTATAGGCTCCCTTGAACTGAGATTCAATCACATCACCGACCATGATCGTTCCCGGAGATCCTAACTTTTGTGAAATATAGAAAGTGGATACTGCCGGAACAAAAACCATAGTGATGCCGGATGCAATACCTGGAGTTGAAAGCGGGAGGATCACTTTGGTGAAACTCTGCCTTCTGCTGCAGCCTAAATCTTCTGCCGCCTCCACGAGCTTAGGATTGATCTTGGAGACAGAAGAATACAGTGGCAGGATCATATATGGCAGATAGTTATACACCATACCAAGGATCACCGCACCGGAATTTCGGATCAGCGGGAGTGGCTTCAGCCCAATTGATGTGATCAGTGAATTCAGAATACCGGTATCCTCCAGCAGGGCAACCCAGGCTAAAGTCCTAAGCAAAAAGCTCAGGCACATTGGAAGCATGATCAGCATTTGCAGGATTCTCTGTGTGCGCGGTTTGCTCTGCGCAATGGTATATGCTACCGGATAACCGATGATCAGGCAGAGCAGAGTAGCTGCTACAGAAAGCCAGATCGAGCGGAGAAAGATCGAGGCATAATCAAGAATGCTGACAATATTGGCAAACGTAAAAGCGCCGGTCACAGAATCCGTAAATGCAAAGTAAATGACGATGCAAAGCGGAACGATCGTAAAGAGGAGCATCCATATGATATAAGGAGCTGTCAGCCATCTGCGTTTCATTGACACCCTCCGTTTATTCTTCATCTGCGGATTCATCCGCGTTAGTGATGTCATCATATTCATCCGAGAAGGTGCTGTAATCTCCATACAGACCGGAGTATTCACTTCTCTTCATAACATGGATATCATCCGGATTCAGCTGAATCCCTATATAGGAATCGACCGGATAATAATCAGTTGTCTGGATCAGCCATTTGAATCCCTTGAAATCAACAATGGTATCATAATGGACACCTTTAAAGATCACGTTTGTTACCGTGCCGCAAAGATGACCAGCATCGGCTGCAACGATATCGATGTCTTCTGGACGGATGACAACATCGACCGGCTCGTTTTTTTCAAAGCCTTTATCTACACAGGTGAATTCCTGTACAAACATTTTCACTTTATAATCTTCCAGCATGATGCCGTCCAGGATATTGGATTCGCCAATGAAATCTGCAACAAAAGCATTGGCAGGTTCATTGTAGATATCTTCCGGGGTCCCGATCTGCAGGATCTTTCCTGCGTCCATGACCACCACGGTGTCAGACATAGAAAGGGCTTCTTCCTGATCGTGTGTGACATATACAAAGGTGATGCCGACTTCCTGCTGGATCTGTTTTAATTCGTTCTGCATATCCATGCGCAGGCGCAGGTCCAAAGCGCCAAGAGGTTCATCCAGCAGCAGAACTTTTGGACGGTTGACCAGAGCCCTGGCGATGGCGACACGCTGCTGCTGCCCGCCGGATAAAGAAGTGATCGGCCGGTTTTCAAATCCTTTTAAAGAAACGGATGCAAGCATTTCACCAACCCTGCGGTCAATCTCTTTTTCAGGCAGTTTGGAGATACGCAGTCCAAAGGCGATGTTATCGTACACGTCTAAATGCGGGAACAGTGCGTAATTCTGAAAGACGGTATTGACCTGCCTTTTATAAGGCGGCAGATCCGTGATCGGCTGGCCGTCAAAAAAGACCTCTCCGGATGTTGGCTTCTGGAAACCGGCGATGATGCGAAGTGTTGTGGTTTTTCCGCATCCGGAAGGGCCCAGAAGAGTCAGGAATTTCTTATCTTCAATTGTTAAATTTATGGAGTCAAGAACTCTCTCATTTCCGAACTCCATGACCAGGTCTTTTAAACGAATCAATTCTGCTGCCATAGATTACCTCTGTTTATTCCCAATAAAAAAACAGGCCTAATCTGCCTGCTCTTAATAAGCTGAAACTATTCAGCAAGAAAACAGGCAAGCTACACAAAAGCAAGGCTTTGGATTGCATCCCCGATCAAGATCTTTTCATAATGCTCATTCAGGTATGCGCCTCTGGCGAAGTTATAGAATTCCTTGCTGCCATATTCTAATGCTGAGTT
>JAZNHY010000068.1:0-5101 GCA_045577235.1 Lachnospiraceae bacterium | reverse complement strand
AGAAATGCTGATGAATCCCACACTCCGAAGCGTCTGCTCCCATCGCGATCGCGATCAGTTCAGTGAACTGGAAGACTGGAATGTTATACTTATAGCTCAACTGCTTATTAATCTCTTCTTCCCTCATATCCAGATTCATATTACAAAGAGGACATGCGGTCACGATGGCATCTGCACCATTTGCTCTTGCATTCCGAAAGATCTTCTCGATCAGCGGACGAGCTGCCTTTGGTGCATCCACCTGATGACTGGCTCCACAGCATTCTGTCTTAAAATCCCATTCCACAGCCTCAGCTCCGGTCATTTCGATGATCTTATCCATCTTCATCGGATTTTCCGGATCCTCCTCACCGGTAATATGACGCGGACGGCTCATCAGACATCCATAGTAGCATGCTACTTTCAGACCTTTCAGACTTCTGACCATTCTTTCTTTGCATGCAGCCAAAACTTCCTCATCGCCAAATAGATCCAGGAAATTTAAGATATCCGGTTCTGCTTTGAAATTCATTTCTATGATATCTTCAATCTCTTTTCTGGTCTCTTCAGAATTTCTTGCTGCATAAGTGGAGTAAGCAAGACGGGAATAACATGCTGCACAAGGAGTTACGATTGGAAGCCCCGGATTATGCTCTTCTGACAGGGCAATATTTCTGGCTGGAAGAGCCAGTGCCATTTTCTCGTTTTTCGTGTGTGCTGCTGTAGAACCGCAGCAATTCCAGTCTGGTATCTCCTCCATGATCAGACCGATCCGTTTGGCAATATATTCAAATGATGCCTTATATGTAACAGCCGTTGAATCCATGGAGCATCCAGGGAAATACGAATACCTCATCATAATGCCGCACCTCCTTCCTCTGCTTTATTCATAATCTTCTTTATACTTTCTTTATCCTGCACAGAATTGAACTCCGGTCTGACGATACCTTTCTTCAGCATCTGCGGAACATTAACCATATCCTGCATCAGATGTCCGGAAGTCACATTGTAGGCGCCTTCCAGGATCACTTCCTGGCTCTTGCCGGTATAACGGATCGTCTCTGTAAAAATATCATTAAACAGCCTTACATCACGTACCGCACATATGCCGCGTTTCTGCGCTTCCATTCTAGATTTTTCAATCAACGTCGGAATATCAATATCATGCGGACAACGTTCTACGCATGTATGGCAGCTGGCACACAGCCAGATCGTTTTCGAGCGAAGCACCTCATCCATATCACCCAGATGCATATAATGCACGATCTGCCGCGGCATCAGGTCAAACGAATTTGCCATCGGGCAGCCAGCGGTACATTTTCCGCACTGATAGCACTCATGAAGCTTTACATCCGCCTCTTTCGCGATTTTGTCAGCCAGGAGTTTTCCTTCTGCTCTGTTTAAAATCTTATCCATAGTTTTCTTCTTTCTTTTACAAACAAATGCCTATTTTGTCCGTTCTACAAGAATCTTTGCCATTTTGATCAGATCGCTCTTTGCCGGACTGTCCGGAAGTTTTTGAAGGGCAAGGACTGCCTGGTTGGAATGATCCCGGACCGCTTCCTCACTCTTTTCCAGACCAATGATCTGCGGAAGCGTTTTCAGTCCTCTTTTTTTGTCCTGATCTCGCTGTTTGCCAAATTCTGCTCCGCCTATCTCATCCAGAACATCATCTTTGATCTGAAAAGCCATTCCGATGTGGTATCCATATTGTTCCAGACAATGGATAGCTCCTTTATCTAATCCTCTTGCCATCCCTCCGCAGGCTGCGGCTGCTTCAATAAAGAGTGCCGTTTTCCGCTCGATCTGACGGATATACTGTTCTTCGGAAATGTCCTTATGCAAGTTTTCCAACTGATCCAGTTCTCCCAGGCACATCTGTTCCGAAACTGCAGCAAGACGCTCATCAATACCCGAGCCTTTATAAACTTTTAACAGCTCCATCGCTCTTCCAAGAATGAAATCAGCAGATTTGACAGCCATTTTATCGCCGCTGGTGGCATTGATCGTTGCCACATTCCTGCGAACATCTGCTTCATCGACCACATCATCATGAATCAAAGATGCACTGTGCATCAGTTCAATCATGACCATCAATGGAAGGATCGGATACGGTTCTGCAGACGACGCTGTCTTGGTTTTCAGATTATACGCTGCCCAGCTTAAAGCCGGCCTAAGGCGCTTTCCCCCTGCCAGTAACACCCGCATGAGATCACCTTTCATCTGCTCATTTTGACTGAAGCAGATCTTTTCCAACTGATCTTCCAACAGTTTCTTGCCTCTGGAAAAGTTCTTCGGATTTTCACCTGTGATCTGCTCCAGTTCCGGGCACTCGTATCCGCAGACATATTCCCGCAGTTCTTTTGCAAATGCATCTGTGATCTCAACGGAATCCACCGGGATCAGATGCAGGGAGAACTGGCTGAAGTGATAATCTCCGGTCAAAGTATCCTGACTGATTCTTGTATGATCCTGTAATTCATGCAGCGCAAGGAACTGGTCAAAATGCCCTCTGGCCAGTTCGAGCTCTTTTGTTTGATTACTGCATGTTTTTTGTGTCATGGATTATTTATCTGCCTCTTGGAAGGCTTTTTTTGCTGCTTCTACATCTTTCGGGATCATATGATCCAATGCCTGCTCGTATGCATGCTCATTTGGAAGGATCACGGCAGGTTTTCCCTCTCCGCCGCCAAATTTTAAAGCATCCAGGATGACACTTTCTTCTTTGATCTCAAAATCTTTAACGATTGGATCATAACCTTCCAGATATGCCTTGATCTGCATAGCTCCGGTATTCTTCGGGATCATATCAATATAGAACTCACCCAGAAAATCGGTAGTTGTTGTTGCAACAACCGTTTTATTGACCAACAGTTCTACTTTTGCATCGATAGCGGCTTCCTCGATACCGTCTTTATTAAAGCAAAGGGCACCTTTTACAAAGCATTTATTGTAGAAGTAAAGGTTCTTGTACATTACACGAGGTTTATTGGAACCGTCTGTGATTGGTTTCAGACCCTGCTTCTCAATGATCTTTTCCCATTCTGCATCTTCGCAGAAAACGGTCTGCAGAGCACGCAGCGGACAAGCCTGTACGCAGCGCGGTTCTTTCCATCCGTTATCGATCAGATGTGCACATCCGGTACATTTCTGCGCGCAGCCCAGTTCCTCGTTCCAGCTGATCATGCCGTATGGGCACGCGTCCACAATATTTTTATCTGCAGCGCGTTTGTAATCGATCAGCATAAGGCCGTCGCTTCTCTTAATAAACACATCCGGATACTTCTTTGCACATGGCGCATTATCACAATGCTGGCACATTTTTGTTACATATGTAACTTCTGTATAAGGTGCCTCGCCACGTTCCGTCATCGTCGGGCAGATCCACTTGTTCTCATGTTTCTGCTGTTCGTCCGTGTAAGGAAGCCATTTGTTTCCGACGTGTTCATCTTTACATGCCAGCATACAGTTAAAGCAGCCGACACATTTTTCCAGGTCTACGATCATATGAAACTTTTTCATTTCACTGGTCCTCCTTCCCATTTACGGACTTCCACAAGACAGGAATTAACAGCTAATCCGTGTGCATGTTTGGTAATAAATCTGCCAGGTGTAAGGTTGTTAATACATCCCATGATCTCTGTGGTATCCTCGCCGCCCGGATCATTCTCCAGAGTGACATAATCTGCACAACTCTCATAGGAATGGCAGATGCCCTGCGGCACTCTCTCTGTTGTCTCTAAAGCACAGAGGACTTTTCCTCTGTCGTTGTATACTTCAATAACATCTCCCTGTTTCAGGCCACGTTCAGCAGCATCTTTCGTATTCATACGGAAGACCCAGTATCTGTGTCCATCGATCAGCATTCTGTGTTCCTGAATATCATTGATATTGGTATCTTTCAGGTCACCCATGGTATGGAAGGAATACTTGGAATGCGGGGAGATCAACTGCAATTTATATTTTGCATATGGTTCCGATCCAACGCCCTCCCAGCTGTGAATATATGTACAGATTGGAAGCCGCTCTTCATCATTCGGGTCAAACCGTTTTAAGGTCTGACATTCAAATTCCAGAAGTCCGGATGGTGTCTGCAGCCCTTCTCCGTAACGTCCGTAATACTCAGAAGGCAGCGGAGTCAGTTCCGGTGTATCTTTCTTTCTGCCTTCTGCAAACCAGTTGAATGCAACCGGATCGCGGCGGTTTTCCGGCAGAGGTGGTACAACATAATATCCCTTCTTAATGAATTTGCCCCATGGCATCACGCGTGCCATATCGGTTGCTTCATATAAACGTTTTGTCCAGTCATATTCTGTATTGCCTTCGGAATAGACCTGCCACAAGCCAAGCCGGTTAGCAATCTCCTGGAAGATATCAAAGTCTGCTTTGCTCTCTCCCAGCGGTTCAATACATTTATGCTGCACAAAGATCACACGTGAGTTGTTCTGCAGATAGGATTTATCAATGTAACCTCCACAGGAAGCAAACTCACCGATATCCCAACGTTCAAAGTTTGTACATGCCGGAAGAATGATATCTGCAAATCTTGCTTCTCCTTCAAACCAGACGCTCTGATTGACGACAAACTCCAAACTGTCACATCGATATTGCGCTGCATAACGTTTAGAATCCGGCTGTGTTCCCATATGAGATCCGCCGTATTTGTAATACATACGGACTCTTTCATGTCCCGGTGCCGGATAATGCAGGGTTCCAAATTGTGAATGAACGGAATAAACACCTAACCCATGCCAGGTGATATCTGCTTTATCTTTTGCCATGATGGCTTCCGGAAGAAGAAGTCTCGGGATTGCCTGATACTCAGAACTGATGGAAGGTGTCTGCGGCATTCTGTTATAAGTTGCAACGCCTGCACCGGTTCCAATAAAGTCACCGGAGAATCCACCGTCTGCATATCCCGGGAACCAGAATCTGGTATCAAGCGGTGTGCCATACTGCAGCGTGCCAAAGTTCACACCAGGCTTTCCAAGACCCTGCATAGCGATCAGACAGACGCAGACTCTTGCCCACTCTGTACCAAATGCGGTTCGTCCTGCAGAACCAAAGCTGGTCATAGAACCGCAAGCCAGATAAGTCTTATGGGTACCCCAATATCTGGCCA
>JAZNHY010000067.1:0-13409 GCA_045577235.1 Lachnospiraceae bacterium | reverse complement strand
TTATTGCTTTTGCGATCAATATGAGAAAGGACTGCAAATAGATCTTTCATCCGTTTCTGTGACGCTGCTAGATGCAGAAGGAAAGGAAAAAGCAGATCTTACAGAAGAGGCGGATATTGATCTTATGGATCAATTGCTTACTGTTGCTTTCCCGGATCTGAAAGCCATTTACCCGCGCTGCGTAGAGGCGGACACACTTCTTGTTCAGTATGATGCAATTCTGACGAAAGAGGCGAGCATTGGTGCAGATTCAAATGATAATGACGCATGGATCGAATATACGCGCAGTCCAACCTGCGAAGCACACGGGAAAAGCGTTCCGGACAGATGTCGTCTTTATACGTGGCAGATACAATTGATGAAAACAGGGGCAGAAACCGGAAACCTTTTGGCAAACGCAGCATTCTCTATCAAAGAAGAAGGCGGCCTGTATCTGAATCCGGATGGAGCTAGAGCAGACAAAATGACGGAGAGGTTCCTTTGGAAAACAAATAAAAACGGAATGATAAAGCTGTCTTTTCTGGATTCCGGGAAATATCTGATCACGGAAGAACAAGCACCGGACGGCTATTTGACAATAGAACCGTTTTGGGTCGAAATCCGTGCAGATTATGACGATCCGGAGGCCATTGTCCTCTCTGCGGAAGGAAAAGGGATACAGTCCGTAGAGGCAAAAACAGGGAACATAAAAGTACATGTGGCTGATCATTTGCTTCCCCCAGCTCCTAAAACCGGAGATAGGAACTGGCTGACCTTTTACATGATGCTTCTTGGGGGAAGCATTTTTTTATTTGTTCTGGTTTTTGCTGCCCGAAAGATAAGGAAGGGCAATAAGAAATGAAAAAAAGAATTCTTGTTGCTGTCTTTGGCATGGCGGCAGGAGTTGCCATTCTTTTTATCCCTTTTTTGATGGACCGCCGTCAGGCATACCAGAATGCACTGGCTATCAGTACAATGACTTCCCGCTACGACAGATATGATGAGAATCGGAAAATCCTGGATGAACAACTTGACCAGGCAGATGGCTATAACAAGTGGCTCGCTGGAGAGGCAAAAAAGGAAGGGATCCGTGCTTATGAAGAGCAGTTGTCCTTTGATGGAAATGGTGTGATGGGATATCTCTGGATTCCTTCAATTGACTTGAAGATCCTGTTGTATCACGGGACAGCGGAAGAGACCCTTGCGGCAGGAGCAGGACATTTGGAACATACGTCTCTTCCTGTTGGAGGGATCTCTTCTCATTGTGTTGTGACCGCGCATTCCGGCATGCGTTCTTCACGTGCATTTGATGATATCCGGCTGCTCAGGAAAGGCGATCTTTTTGCAGCCTGCGTGTATGGGAATCAATATGTTTACGAAGTGGAATGCACAGAAGTGGTGCTTCCCGAAGAAACAGCCTCGCTGCAGATCATAAAAGGAGAGGATCGGATGACACTGGTCACCTGTACGCCATATGGGATAAACGACCATCGTCTTCTGGTGCATGGGGTGCGCACTGAAAGGCAAATAGC
Source organism: Lachnospiraceae bacterium (assembly GCA_045577235.1). GTDB lineage: Bacteria > Bacillota > Clostridia > Lachnospirales > Lachnospiraceae > RGIG5612. The sequence continues at coordinate 11,898 of JAZNHY010000067.1, read as the reverse complement.
AAAAGCAATAGAAGATAAAGAAGGAGGCATGGGAAATCCAAAGCCTCCTTCTTTCAGGGCAGATCTGCGCAGCATCCCATTGTTTTGTTCAGGACTCATCGTTCTGATCGTTGTGGCTTTTATAGTGATCAATTTAAGAAAAAATAGGAGGAAAATGAATCGATGTCATATGAAGAAATCGTAATGGAGAAATATATGGATTATTGCGTGGCAAGAACGCATCTGGTTTTGCGAGTATCCGATCATGATTTCCGAAAAAACCATTTGAAAAGGATCCCGCACAGAAGAGCAGCAGATCTTGCTGTAACCTGTCACTTCATGGAAGTGGATGAAACAGGCCGATTGGGGTTTACCGTTGTGGATCAGGGACTGATGGAATGGATGGAAGTTTCAGAAGATCAATTGTTTGCAGACGCATTTACATTTGGCCCCAGAAACCTTCCGCCGGTGATCCGTCCCCTGGAAGCAATGGTAGAAGGAATATTGGAAGGGAAAGCTAAGAAAAAAGAAGAATTGTCATTTGAAAAGCAGCTGGATGCTTTTGATATCCGGAATGAAGCAGCAGTTTTGACGAACAGTACAGGTATTTTTGGTGCGGCATCTCTATTCTATCCATTTATTTTGGAGATGATTGGTGAACGGATGGGTGGAAACTATTATATTCTCCCATCTTCAATTCACGAGACGATACTGATTCCGGATAATGAGGATTATCTTCTTTCGGAACTGGAGGAGATGGTTTGGGAGATCAACCGAACGGAACTGATGGCAGAGGATTGGCTGTCAGATTCTGTTTATTACTATGACAGGAATAGAAACATTTTTGCCAGGGCTGCTTCCGTGAAAAGAAATTGACCTTTCTGGACCATTCGGATAATATGTGAACAGGTTTGTAAGAAATACAACATAGGTATCAGGGAGGGCTATTATGTATTGTACTAATTGTGGAAATATAATCCCGGATGGAGCAAAATTCTGTGTTAACTGTGGAACTCCGGTCATACAGGAGGAGCCTGCAGCGGCAAAGACTGTTGTCCGGCAGCAGACGCAGCAGATCTACCAGCAGCCGGCACACGCCGTCAGAAGCACGGCTGCATCCAATCAGATTAATCAGCAGCCTTATGCTACCGCGTATGCAGCCCCTGCAACTAAGAAAGTGACTTCCAAGTGGCCGGCATCAACCGGTATTATGGGCATCCTTTACTTTATATTTACATTAGTCAGCCTGGTTCCATATCTACTGTATTATGTTGAAGTCATTGATTATCCATCGGCATTTTTAAGCGTCTACCGTATCATCCATATTCTGCTGGTAATCGCAGTGCCGGTCCTGTTCTTTGTTCATACGAAAAAAGCGGCATTTGTGACAGCCATTCCGATGTTTATCATGCTTGTCATGGATATGATCAGTTTCTTCGGAAATGTACGGTATTATTATTCCGATATCCTGCTGCGGGAGATTGCTATGATTCTTCCGTATTTCATTCTTGTCGTTTTATATGTGATCCAGATGTTCGTGCGTTCACGAAGTGCTGCCATGCCAGTTGTTTACCTGATCATTGCGGTCCTTTATATGCTTGCTTCCTTAGTTTTACGTCTCATTGGATTTAGAAATATGATTTACAGTGACAGTTATTTTGCCATTGGGAACCTTATTTCCTGGTTCGCGGAGATCTTTGCGTATATCGCTTATATCATTGCTATGTTCTCCTCACGCAAAAGATAAACGATAAACAACATGTCCCGAAAACAAAAGTGGATTTTGATTATAAGCCTGATCGTACTGCCAATCACACTTATTATAATTGTTGTAGATTGGCTGACTCGCTATGCCTATGACCGAAAAAGCCCAAAGCTTCCTAAATTTCTGGTCAATATCGTGATGGGCAGTCAGAAAACTGATGAAGGGAAAAGAAGAGCGACAAAAAAACTGGCGGAAGATCTGAAAGAAAAAGCCCGGATAAAAGTACAGATCGTCAGTTATGATGGAGAAGTTTTGACCGGTCATTATTATCCATGTCCTGATGCAGAACGAATCGTTATCGCCTGTCACGGATGGCGATCCGGATGGAATTATGATTACCGGACGATTGCGCCTTTCCTGCATGAACACAATACATCTGTTCTTATGATTGAACTCAGGGCACATGGAGAAAGCGGCGGGAGATATCTGTATTATGGGAAAAAGGAGCGGTTTGATATTGCCAGATGGACCCATTATGCGGCAGAACATCTTGCACCAGGGATTCCAGTCTATGTGATGGGAATGTCTGCAGGTGCCCTGTGTACGCTCATGTCCGCATCGGCAGGCCTGCATAAAGCCACAAAAGGGCTGATCGCAGACAGCGGCTGTGCAAGCGCACGGGCATTCGGCATGAGTGTGATCGATAATCTGCATGTAAATCCGAGGATCCTTTATCCGCTCATCCGTCTGGATGCACGCTTAAGGCTTGGAATGGATGATAATGCCTATACCGCAACAGATGCATTAATAAACAATGAGAGGCCGATATTGTTTATTCATGGTACAAAAGATGTGGTGGCGGATATTCGTTCCATGGAAAAACTGTATGAACACTGCACGTCACCAAAATTCAAGTTGATTGTAGATGGAGCAGGGCATATGCAAAGCTGCTTTGTTGATCCATTAAGCTATCAGAAGGCACTGCTGGAATTTTTCCGGTTTTGCGAATCAACCTGAGATATTATTCTTTTCTCTCCCTTACCTGCGGGAGACCTTTTTCATCCAGATAAAAGATGTTATCTTCACCCTGGTCGTGAAAGTCATACCAAACCTGTGCAAAGAACGGGATATGTTTTGCCAGATCATCGTATTCCCAGGTATCTTTCGGACTGCAGCATTTCGGACACCAATGCCCCGCTTTCAGAACGGTATATGGGGAACTTTCAAATACATGTCCGTTGTGACATTGCCAGGTGAGTTTCGTTTTCAGATCTCCGGGTACCATGGTAGAGGACAGCACTTTACCACCTCGGAAAGCTGCTGCTTCTTTCATGTCTTCAATGTTCAGATTATTATCCGGCTTTGTTTCATCATAACCGTGTGAAAGATCTAAAGATGGGTCGTGCTTTTTCATTTGTTCGTAATCCGGATGTTCGCAGATCAGATCCGTCTTGTCCCATGTTTTCGGAATTTGGTTGTATTTTTCCATCCCGCCATATGCAGCAGTTATTTTCGCAGTAATGTTGTTCTTCACCCAGTAATCCGGGGCATTACTGTTTTTTAACAGCGGTTTAATGACCAGAGACTTTAAAAGTGAGGAAGGCATCAAGCGCCCGAGACGATAGATCCAGTGTTTGCGGATGAACCATCCCCAGAAATCGCTGCATCCTTGTGTGCGGAAATGGAAGAAGTCTTCTAAGATCTGGCTGTCGCTGAACCAAAAACAATGGAAGTTGAGCTGATTGTGCCATCGCGGTTCAAAAATCTTTTTTGCACTGCCGCCTATTAACCGAAAACCGTCATCATAGGTCTCAAAACCAGTCTGTCTGCAGGACGGCCCTCCTCCGATATTATAGACTTTGTTCCAAAAGTCACTTTTTTTGTCGCCTTCGGTAATAATCTGATCCAGCAGAATGGAGGTATCTTTTGCAGTGACCCATTCGATGAATACATTGACAGGTGTCTGAAACATCAATCCGTCATGAATGTTATTCATCATTAAATTATCGTAGAGAACTCCGGTTTCCCGCAGGATCACATATTTTTTTAATTTGCTTTCTAAAATGTATCGTTCTGCGCGAACTTTGCTGGCACCGTAAGCATCAAACACGCTAGGCATAAGAGGGTCTCCGACCCGTCCCCAGTAGTGAGGAAATGAGCGGTGACCGTAAGTGGCAACCGTGGAAAAGAATAGCAGCACTGCCTGGTTTCCGGCTTGTATGATTGCGTCGACCAGATTAACAGTTCCCTGATAATTTGTCTCCCATGTCTTTTTTTCATCGTGGTCGGCCTTTGGAGGGATCACAGCTGCAAGATGAAGTACATAGTCCGCATCTTTTACCAGGTCATGGCAGCAGGATACAGTTGTCACATCTCCAAACACAACAGAAGTCTGCTGTGGAAATTGCTTCTGTAAACGGGATATGATTTTTCGGTTTGCAGGTGTATCCCTGAAAAGGAGTCTGCAGTGATTATCTTTTCGTTCCAGAAGTTTTGGGACAATCGTTTTTCCTAAAGAGCCACTTGCGCCGGTCACAGCAATAAGCATGAGAGTATCCTCCAAATAATAAACGGTGCTAGCATTATAGCATATTGCGGGTAGTGTTGCATGGCAGCAGACCGCTTGTTATAATATGCGAAATTCAGGAGTAAAAATGACAAGTAAGGGGAAAAAGATTTTTCATATTGCCATAACCATTGCAATCATGGTTTTCATTTTCATTCAGTCTGCATTGTCTGCAGATTTATCTATGCATGAGAGCAATGTGATCGTTAAATGGCTTTCATCTTTCTTGCATGTCCAACCAGAAACACTTTCTTTTATTGTACGCAAGTGCGCTCATTTTCTGGAGTATCTGATACTGGGAATCAGTATGTCTGTTTCTGTGTATGACTTGTCCCGTTGGAAAGGATGGAAAAACACAATACCAGCGTTTTTGATCTGCGTAGTGTATGCGGCTACGGATGAACTGCATCAGATGTTTGTGCAGGGAAGAAGCTGTGAGGTAAGGGACATTCTGATTGATAGTCTGGGAGCACTGCTGGGAATTCTGATAGCATTTCTGGTTTCTTTTCTCAGATCAAAGAAAAAACAAACAGAGGAATAAAAGTGAGCTTTTCTTATTATTCTCTTAATCTATATTTACAGAATAAGTTTGGGTGTAAAGTCTATAAAATTGCTCTCAATGGCGGTTTTACATGTCCTAACAGAGACGGCAGCATTGATACCAGAGGCTGTATCTTTTGTTCTGCAGGCGGGAGTGGAGACTTTGCCGGGAATCCTGAAAAAAGCATTCAAGAGCAGATCGAAGACGGAAAATGCCTGATTTCCTCTAAGATCCGAGACGGCAAGTATATTGCTTATTTTCAGGCATATACGAATACGTATGGACCTATCGAAAAACTGAGAACGCTTTACGAAGAGGCCATTCATTATCCGGATATTGTTGCGCTGTCAATTGCGACGCGTCCGGACTGCCTGCCGGAAGAGGTGCTGGATCTGTTGGAAGACCTGAACCAGATCAAGCCGGTTTGGGTGGAGTTGGGACTTCAGACCATTCACGAAAAAACCGCACAGTATATCCGCAGAGGATATCCACTTGCGAAATATGACGAGGCAGTAAAAAATTTGCGCGCCCGTGGATTGGAAGTGATCACACATGTGATCCTTGGACTGCCGGGGGAAAGCAAAGAGGATATGAAAGAAACAGTCGCTTATGTCTGCAGTCATCATGCAACAGGTATTAAGCTTCAGCTGCTTCATGTCCTGGAAGGAACGGATCTGGCAGAAGAGTACAGAAGAGGAAAGATTTCTGTCATGTCAGAAGATGAATATGTGAACCTGCTTGTGGAACTGCTTGCAGTGATTCCGGACAATATTGTTGTTCACAGGCTGACTGGAGATGGAAGCAAAAAAGATCTGATCGCGCCGATGTGGAGCGGAAATAAAAAACAGGTTTTAAATCACATACAGAAAGCTCTAAGGGAAGCGGCTTTCAGTTTGTAAAAAAAGAGTATACAGAATCTGCCTGTATAGTATAATCAATACAAATATAAAGGCGGCGAAGAGATGAGTGAAGTTCAAATTGTGGAAGTGAATAACAAAAAACAACTTCGTAAATTTGTCACCCTTCCAAATAAAATGTATAAGAATGTCCCGCAGTTCGTTCCTGCCTTTTACGGGGACGATATGAGCGACTGGGATAAAACAAAGAATCCGGCTTTCCAGTATTGTGAGGCCAGGGCTTTTTTGGCATACCGGGATGGAAAAATCGTCGGACGGATCGCAGGAATCTTAAACCGCCAGGCAAATGAAAAATGGCATACAAACCGGATGCGGTTCTCCCAGGTCGATTTTATAGATGATCCGGAAGTTTCCAAAGCGTTGTTTGATACAGTAGAAAAGTGGGCAGTTGAAAAAGGATGTACAGAATTACAGGGACCGCTGGGCTTTTGCGACCTGGATCGTGAAGGCATGCTGGTGGAAGGATACGACCGTCGTAATATGTTCATTACGTATTATAATCTGCCTTATTATAATGAACATCTTTCCCGTATGGGTTTTTACAAAGATACGGACTGGATAGAGTATAAGATCAACGTGCCGAGTGAACAGGACGAGATCTACCGAAAGATCCATCACCTTTCGGAACTCGTTATGAAGAGGGGACATTTTCATAAAGCCAATTTCACAAAACGGTCGCAGTACAAGCCATATATTAAGAGCTTTTTTGAACTGGTAAATGTGGCATATAAAGAATTATACGGCGTTGTAACGTTGAATCAGGAGCAGATTGATAAATATGCAGATAAGTTTATCCCTTTGATCAATCCGGATTACTGCTGTCTTGTTTTGGATGAGGAAGAAAACCTGGTGGGATTTGGCGTGTGCTGTCCGTCTGTTGCAGATGCGATGAAAAAGAGCAAAGGGAAACTGTTTCCGTTCGGATGGGTCCGCTTGCTGCGAGCTCTGCATAAAAATACTGCGGTAGATCTGCTTTTAATTGCCGTACGGCCAGAATTACGCAGCAAGGGCGTGAATGCGATCATCATAGATCATATCATGCAAAGCTGTATCAAAAATGGAATTGTCTACGCGGAAACCGGACCGCAGCTGGAAACAAATTCCAAGGTTTTAAGTCAGTGGAGAGAGTTTGATACGGAAGAACATAAACGAAGAAGGTGCTATGTGAAAGAACTTTCTTTGTCACGCGCCTGATTTTTTCAAACATAAATAACTGTTAAATAATTGGGACTACTCATTTTTAATGAGTAGTCCCAATCTTTTTATTTTGAGAGAGGAGTGTTTTTTCTAAGCGGAGGAGAACAGGAATGGCATGATGCGCAGCTGCCGCCGCAGTGTTTACAGTCTCCGCAGCTGATAGATTTTCCTGCCTTTTTGTCTTTCCGCATTTTTACAACGATTGCAGTGATGATGGCAATCAGAACAATACATATTACGATCGTTCCCCAGTTTGCCGTCCAAAATCCTGCCATGATCAATTCCTCCTGATTAATCGTTCCCACCCAGCTTATCAGATCTTACTGGAAAGCTTGTTCGTGAATTTTGTTGCTTCCTTATACTTTTTGAAGAACAGCATGTAGATCATCAATGCCAGCAGCAGGATTGAAACAATCAATCCAATGATATTCACGTTTCCGGTAAAGATTCCGCCAAACTGATAGATCATCAGCGCAATTGCGTAAGCAAACAGACATTGGTAGGCGATAGCAAACCAGGTCCATTTATGGCTGTTCATTTCACGCTTGATAGCTCCAATTGCTGCAAAGCAAGGTGCGCAGAGCAGATTGAAGACCAGGAAGGAGAAACCAGAAAGACCAGTAAATACTGCCGCGATATTCTGGTAAACAGTTCCGTCTCCAGCTGCCCGGTACAGGATACCCATAGTACCAACAATATTTTCTTTAGCGACCAAACCGGTGATAGAAGCAACAGTTGCCTGCCAGGTTCCCCATCCAAGTGGAGCAAAGATCCATTTGATCGCATTACCAATGGTTGCAAGGATAGAGAAACCAATTTCTTCTTCTTCCAGCATACGGAATGTACCGTCTACAACACCGAAGAAAGAGAGGAACCATACTACAATCGTGGAAAGGAGAATGATCGTACCGGCCTTCTTAATAAAGGACCAGCCGCGCTCCCACATGGAACGAAGAACGTTTCCAACGGTTGGAAGATGGTAAGCAGGAAGTTCCATTACGAACGGTGCCGGATCTCCGGCAAACATTTTTGTTTTTTTCAGCATAACACCGGAAGCAATAATTGCTGCTATTCCGATAAAGTATGCACTTGTTGAGACCCATGGGCTTCCGCCGAAAATTGCTCCGGCAATCATAGCTATAAATGGTACTTTGGCTCCACAAGGAATAAAGGTTGTTGTCATGATCGTCATTCGGCGGTCACGTTCATTTTCAATCGTTCGGGAAGCCATGATTCCCGGGATACCACATCCGGTTCCAATCAGGATCGGAATAAAAGATTTTCCGGAAAGACCAAAGCGGCGGAAGATTCTGTCAAGAACGAAAGCGATACGAGCCATGTAGCCGCAGGACTCCAGGATGGCAAGCAGCAGGAAGAGTACCAGCATCTGCGGAACAAATCCTAAAACAGCGCCAACGCCCGCAACGATTCCGTCAAGCACAAGACCTTTGACCCAGTCAGCAGCATTCAGTTTATCTAACAGACCTTCAATTAAAACAGGAATGCCAGGGACCCAGACTCCATAAGTGGAAGTGTCCGGAGCACCGTAGCTTTCCTTGTAATCTGTAGCTAAGTAATTTGCAACAGCGTCTTCCAGATCTGCTTTTGTAGAATCTACATATTCCACTGCAAGTGTTTCTTCGTCTTCCAGTTCGTATGTTAAAGAAGCGTCATCAGGAGTTGCTGCGATCAATTTTGTCAGAGCAGCGGATGCAGCGGCCTCATCAAACTCTTCCGATTCGATATCAATGGCGTCTGCCATATCTTCTGTGCCGTATTCTGCTATATAAGCATCAAGGATCACATCGGTGTCACCATAAGTTTCTTCTGCTTCTGCATACTTAGCGGAACCAATGCCGAAGAGATGCCAGCCATCTCCAAATAATCCATCGTTCGCCCAGTCTGTTGCAGCCGACCCTACAGCGACCATGGAAATCCAGTAGACCAGGAACATGACAACAATAAAGATTGGAAGGCCAAGCCAGCGGTTTGTCACGATCCGGTCAATTTTGTCAGATTTGGTTAGTTTTTCTTTGCTTTTTTTCTTGAAGCATGCCTTGATCACGTCTGCAATATAGACGTAACGATCATTCGTGATGATGCTTTCTGCATCGTCATCCAGTTCTTCTTCAGCTGCCTTAATATCTGCTTCAATGTGAGCTTTCACTTCTTCTGACAGGTTCAGCTGTTCCATGACTTTTTCGTCACGTTCAAAGATTTTTACGGCATACCATCTCTGCTGTTCTTCCGGGAAGTCATGAACGACAGCTTCTTCAATGTGAGCAATCGCATGCTCTACAGGACCGGAAAACTTATGAGTCGGAATTGTACGGGCGCCTTGGGCGGCTTTGATTGCTGCTTCAGCAGCCTCCATGACACCGTCACCTTTCAGGGCAGAGATTTCAACCGCTTTGCAGCCTAACTGACGAGAGAGCTCTTCGATATTAATCTTGTCGCCGCTCTTTTTTACGATGTCCATCATGTTGATCGCGAGCACGACTGGAATACCAAGTTCTGTCAGTTGTGTAGTCAGGTAAAGGTTTCTTTCCAGGTTTGTTCCATCAATAATGTTGAGGATTGCATCCGGACGTTCTTTGATCAGGTAGTTTCTGGCGACCACTTCCTCTAATGTATACGGGGAAAGAGAATAAATACCAGGAAGGTCAGTGATCGTAACGCCTTCATGTTTTTTTAATTTTCCTTCTTTTTTCTCGACAGTAACGCCCGGCCAGTTACCCACAAACTGGTTAGAACCGGTAAGGGCATTAAATAAAGTTGTTTTTCCGCTGTTCGGATTTCCCGCCAGCGCTATTTTAATATCCATAACTGTTATCCTTTCTTAGCACAATTAGCCACAGCTAACCATTGCTTTAAAAAATTATCTCTTTGGTTATTTTTTTACTTGCTGGTCAGGAAGCTCGACCTCGATCATCGCTGCATCTGCTTTCCGCAGGGAAAGTTCGTAGCCGCGAACGGTAACTTCCACCGGGTCTCCTAAAGGAGCTACTTTTCGAATATAGACATCAACGCCACGCGTGATTCCCATATCCATGATCCGACGTTTGACGGCACCTTCTCCATGCAGCTTTACGACTTTGACGGTGTCGCCGATTTTTGCATCTCTTAGAGTGTTCATTGTTACTTACCTCCTGAAAAATGAATAGTTAGACAGCATGATCAGATCATGATCCTGCGTGCCATTTCATCATTGATCGCAACACGTGATTCTTTTACTTTGACAATCAGGTTGCCGCCTATCGAACTGATGACACTGACACTTCCACCGGCGACAAAGCCCAGATTTTCCAAATGTTTTTTTACTTCCGGACTTCCTCCGATTTTTCGTATCGTGTACTCTTCATCTTTGTTGGCCAATGATAACGGCATCATTTTTCATCCCTTCTTATTGTTTGATATTAATTAGCCTACACTAACCGCATAACTCAGAAAAAAGGTTAGCATAATCTAACCATCGTCATTATAGTTACCCTATGCTAATCTGTCAAGATGTGGAACAGAACAAAATAGGTTTTTCTTGATAGACTTGCTAGAAAGGTATAATTGTGTTACTTTTTAAACGTAATCAATAGTTATTATGTATTAACAGGAGAAGGGTAATGGCTATAAAAGAATCAGGGGAAATGTATCTGGAAACGATACTGGTTTTATCCCAAAAAATGGAGATTGTCCGCGCAATTGATGTAGTAAAAGAATTAGGTTATTCAAAACCATCTGTCAGCCGGGCAATGAGCATTTTAAAGAACGATGGTTTTATTAAAGTTTCGGATACTGGAGCTATCACATTAACGGCTAAGGGCAGGAAAATTGCTGAATCGATTTATGAAAGACACAATGTGATCTCAGACCTGCTGGAGATGATTGGCGTCAGCAAAGACGTTGCAATTGAGGATGCCTGCAGAGTGGAGCATTATATCAGCGAAGAAACCTTTGACGCACTTCGGAAGTTCCATAAGAAAAAAGAATAAAAGTAGAACGTATTTAAAACGAAGCAAAAGAGGGATCTTCTGGATTCCTCTTTTTATTATCCTAATACTAATAGACTAAAAAGATGAATAATAATGAAAGCTTAACCAGTTCCGAAAATGGGAAGGAATATAAAACGCAGGGCATTAGGACCTGCGAAAGAAATCTGTTGATGACGTTTGCTTCCTGCAGACCTTTTTCAGAACATCTAATAAAATGGGATGATACCAAATTAAAAGATAAATATGATCATAATTTCTATGCTTATGAGTCGGCGCCATCTGCAGAAGAATTCCGGGCAGCTCTTTTGTATCAGAAAAAAGAAAAAGCTTCCTTTATAAAACTACAAGGATATGTTCCATTAGAAAATTCCTTTGGATTAGAGGAGAGCGTCGGTCTGACGATGCAGCTAATGCAGGAACCAAATGAATGGAAGATCAATCAAAATCTCACATTCCATGTTCCTCGTCTAATAGAATTGAAAGAAATGGAACGAAAATATTTTGGGCCTTTGTGGGGAGAAGATTTCGCAATTCGAAATGTGGAACGCCTTTATGAGAAACTAAATTACCTGGGTGCGTATCGAAATGAAAAACTAGTTGCCTCATGCTATTATTTTTCTTCTAATAATTATACTTGCATTGATGGATTGATCACAGCAGAAGAAGAGAGACACAAATATGTCGCTACATCTCTTTTAGCAGCAGTGATCAGGCGGGTCCCGGGTAATACTGTTTTCCTGCATGCAGATGCTGATGATACGCCAAAGGAAATGTATCTGAAAATGGGGTTTCAGATTGTTGACCGGAGTTATGAATATATGTCCAACAAAATTAATGAAATTTCCCGAAAAAACTTGAAAAAACTATATTGACAATAGGGAAAGCGGGTGGTATTATATCCAAGCTGTCCCACAAAAAACAGGGACAGAATGCCCTGAAAAAGGGTATGGCACCATGATAACTGAACAGTATAGACCATCCCTGAAATTTCTGAAATTTCAAGATGC
>JAZNHY010000066.1:0-2029 GCA_045577235.1 Lachnospiraceae bacterium | reverse complement strand
GAAGGACGGATCGCTTATGAGATTGCCGGAGAAAACGGGTTCGGTTATGATCCGATCTTTTATGTGCCGGAAGAAAATATGACTTCTGCGGAAATGTCACCGGAGGCAAAAAACAAAGTGAGTCACAGAGGAAAGGCTCTGAAGCAGGTCGTGGCTGCATTAAAGGAACTAAAATCTGATTGACATCGAAAATGCCTTAATATATAATGACTTTCGTGCATTTCCGCCAATTGAACGAGGTGGAGGCATCAGACGGGGTGTGGCTCAGTTTGGCTAGAGCGCTTGATTTGGGATCAAGAGGCCGCAGGTTCGAATCCTGTCACCCCGAGTAAGAGTCGTGGTTTTTCTTATTGAAGAGCTGCGGCTTTTTTCTTTGTATGAAAAAAGTGCGCCATAATGCTGATGCGGTAGTATAATAAAGACACTATGAAGAAGGGCTTGATCACAGATTTTACATCAGGAAATATCTGGAAGCAGCTGATCGTTTTCTCGATGCCGCTGTTTTTCGCGAACTTACTTCAGATGGTCTACAACATGGTGGACATGATCGTTGTTGGTCATGTGATCGGTAATGTTGGTATTTCCGGTGTCACCATCGGCGGAGATATTTCGCATTTCTTTACCATGCTTGTCATGGGTTTTTCCGCTGCAGCATCCATCATTATTTCCCAGTTTGTCGGAGCAGGACAAAAAGAAAAAGTCGGCAAAGTTATCGGCACGTTATCCATCTTTCTTCTGATCTGTGCCGTTGTCTTTACAACAGGCGGCCTTCTTCTCAGGCATCAGCTTCTTGATGTGATGAATACGCCTGCGGCAAGCTATGAGGAAGCTTTGGCATACTGCACCACGACGATTGCCGGCATGATCTTTATCTTTGGCTATAACGCTGTCAGTGCTATTTTGCGTGGACTGGGCGATTCCAGACATCCGTTCATTTTTATTGCAACGGCAGCTGTCATCAATATCATTTTAGATCTGCTGTTTGTTATGGTCTTCCACATGGGAACATTCGGTGCCGCTCTGGCAACTGTCATCGGACAGGGGGTCAGCTTTATTTGGGCACTGATCTTTCTGGTCAAGCGGAAAGAGACCCTGGGATTTGATATTTCCAAAAATGACTTTAAGATTGATAAAACCATCTTTTCCATCATGATCAAGCTGGGCATTCCGATGGCTATCAAGTCCGCATCCATCAGCTTCTCCAAGCTGTTTATCAATTCGTTTGTTAATAATTACGGCGTGGTCGTTTCTGCAGTTGCGGGTGTCGGCAACAAGATCTGCAGCGTGCCTATGCTGGTTTCCAACTCGGTCAACACAGCCGGGTCTTCCATGATCGGACAGAATATAGGCGGTGCAAAGTACGAGCGTGTACCAAAGATCATGCTGGCCATTTTTGCTATCTGCGGATCGATCACGGGTCTGTGCATGGTCCTTGTGCTCCTGTTCCCGAGCCAGATCTTCATGATCTTTACATCGGATGCTTCCATTATCCCGGTGGCCCTGGAGTACCTGCCGATCCTGATCATCAACTTTGTAGGTGCTATTGTCCGGGCACCATCCGGAGCCTTTATCAACGGCAGTGCTAATTATAAGATCAACTTTGTTGTGGCAATTCTGGATGCATTTGTTGCGCGCGTTGGTCTGGGTCTTTTGTTCGGCGTCGTCTTTAAGATGGAATACTTTGGATTCTGGCTGGGCGATGCACTGTCCGGCACCATGCCGCTCTTTATCGGCGGGGCATTTCTGCTCAGCGGTAAATGGAAAACCAGGAAGTATGTCATTCAGGAAGACGAATGAAGTTTCTTTTTGTCGCCATCAATTCCAAATATATCCATTCCAATCCGGCGGTCCGCATTTTGCGGGAGTATGCGCTTGCGCATGATCCTTCCATTCCGGAAGGAGAGCTTGCGATCCTGGAATCCACTATCAACAATCCATTCGAAGAGATCCTTTCCAGCATCTGTGAACAGAAACCGGACGTGGTCCTTCTGTCCTGCTATATCTGGAACTGGAATAGGATGCGCCAGTT
>JAZNHY010000065.1:0-4926 GCA_045577235.1 Lachnospiraceae bacterium | reverse complement strand
TTCTTCCGGTTCTTCGAATAAAGCACAAAGACCTTCCGTAAATCCCATGAATGCCATCAGATTCTGGAAGAATCCGCTGCTTGCACCGTAAGAGATTGCGTGATTCTCGCGGTCAAGATGAGCTCTTTCCAGATCTTTCTTAGCCATCTGTTCCCAATCGACGCCGGTCAGATCCGGAGCTTTGATTACGTCATGCCATTTGGTGACGTCATCCAGCAAAAAGTCCCATGTCTTTGGGATCATTCCGCCTGCAGCTTCTTTGCTGGTGATCAGTTCGACGCCCCAGATATCCCACATTCTGCCATTTTCATCGACCTTTCTGGCAATAATAGATGGTCCTACACCTTGTGTCGGTCCAGGGATTGCCGGATCCATGGAAACGTGCGGGATCCACTCCGGCTGCTCACCACGCAGACACATTAAATAATTTTCTTTCTCAGTTAACTGTGCCATAAATTATCCCTCCTCTAATACATACAAAACTATCAAAATAATGTTAGCACACTAAATTGTTAAAGTAAACTTCGTACATCGTATAAATATGGTACAATTAAGCAACAGATTTAATCAGGAACAGGAGTGTTTCAAAATGGGAAATCCGCTGGCAACGGAAAAAATAGGAAAACTGATGGCAAGGTTCTGCATACCAGCCGTGATCGGTATGGTAGTCAGCGCCCTGTACAATTTTGTCGATCAGATCTTTATCGGACATGGCGTAGGTATTTTTGGAAACGCGGCAACCAATGTCGAGTTCCCGATCAATACGGTTGCGATGGCTATGTCTTTGCTGGTTGGTATCGGAACTGCAACTTTCTATAATCTCAGCGCCGGAAAAGGAGAAAAGGAAAAAGGTGTCCGCGCGATTGGAAACGGAATGTCAATCGTTGTGATCATCGGCCTTATTATCATGGCAGCAGTTCTGATCTTCTTAAAACCGCTGCTGATCGCGCTTGGATCAACAGAAGAGATCCTTCCGTATGCAGTGGATTATACTTGGATCGTTGCGCTGGGTATTCCTGCCTATATGCTTGGTTTTGCCGGGTCTCACTTTATCCGTTCTGACGGAGCCCCTACATTTTCCATGTGGGCGAACATTTCCGGAGCCATCCTGAATCTGATCCTGGACCCGATCTTTATCTTTGTATTTCACTGGGGTATGAAGGGCGCCGCAATTGCCACGGTGATCGGGCAGTTCTTATCGGCGGTTTTAGTCATCTTCTACTTCTCACGGAAGTCAAATATGAAGATCAAAAAGAGTTATCTGATCCCGGATATCAAACTGACGCTCCGGACCATGGGACTTGGTGTTCCGGCCAGCATTCATAATGTTGCCATTGCAGTTACACAGATCGTGATCAACAATGTGATCCGTAAGTACGGCATTTCATCGATATACGGCGTAGAGATTCCGTTGGCTGTTGTTGGCATCACACAGAAGATCCTGCAGATCTATACTTCCATTTACATCGGCATTCATCAGGGATGCCTGCCGATCTATGGTTTTAATTACGGATCAAAGAACTATGAGCGTGTCATGAAGGCCTACAATCTGGGGATTGCCGTGGTGATCGTCATTGGTATTATCTTTACGGCTGCATTCGAGATCTTTCCAAAACAGATCCTTTCGCTTTTCGGAACAGGAAGCGAACTATATTATGCTTATGCAGTCCGATTTTTCCGTATCTATATGAGCATGACGATCTTTGTAGGCATTTTCCATTATACGGCAGGTTTCTTTACCGGCTGCGGAAAGACCATCAAGGGTCTGATCCCGCCTGTCACCAAACAGATCGTTACGATGATCCCGCTGGCACTGATCCTTTCCATCTTCCTGGGCTTGGATGGCATCACATGGACCGGCCCGATCTCCGATGTCATCGTAGGCATCATGGCGATCATCTTTGTGAAGCTGGAGTTTACGGATATGAAAAAGAAGATCATAGAGCGGGATGCACAGCGTGCCGCACAATAAAAAAAGAGGAGAGAGCATCTCCCCTCTTTTATTGATCGTTCAACAATTATTTCTTATAGAATTCTTTGCTGACTTCTTCCATAACCTTATTCACAGTTGCTTTCTTCCACTGTACAAACTGATCTGTCGGGTCAGGAATGATGAAAAATACCTGGAATGCAAATCCACCGCCCGGTGCGTATTTGTTTGCAACATCCCAAACGATCTCACGGATCTCATCCTCTGTGATTCCCGGTTTCTCAAATGTCTGGGAAGAGTTGATACATCCGGTCAGGACTAAGCGGTTGCCGAATTTCTTCTTAATTGCAGCCAGGTCGTTGCAGTTCTGTGCCGGGTTCCAGCCTCTGACGCCGATGTTTTCTACCATGTCTTCCATAAAGATCTCGCACTTGCCACAGTTATGCAGAGTGACCGGAAGATTTCTTTCATGCGCATACTTTGCCAGACGAAGATAGCGTGGTTCAAAGAACTGCCGCATCATATCCAGCGAAACAAACGGATTGTTCCATGCAGCGGTATCGTCGGTCAGGGATAAGATGTCAGGCTTGTAAAGATCGATGGTGTTCTTAACGACTTCTTCATAGAAGTCGCAGATATAATCTAAAAGCGCTTCGCACTCTTCCGGCTCTTCGTACAGCGCACAGAGGCCTTCGGTGAATCCCATGAAAGCCATCAGATGCTGGAAGAATCCGGTGCCGCCTGCACCGTAGGTTACCGCGCAGTTCTCACGGTCCGGTTTAAACCGCTCCAGGTCCTTCTTTGCCATTTGCTCCCAGTCGATGCCAGTAAGGTCCGGTGCTTTGATAACATCGTGCCATTTGGTAATGTCGTCCAGGATGAAATCCCAGGTTTTCGGTATCATGCCGCCGGCTGCCTCTGCGCTGGTGATATATTCCACACCAAAGATGTCTTTGTGGTCTCCGTTCGGATCCATTGCCCTCATCAAGAAGGACGGAGAAGCCATTGCAGTCGGTCCCTTTACACCCGGCTCCATCCGCATGAACGGAATCCATTCAGGCTGCTCACCGGCAAGGCACATCAAATAATTCTGTTTTTCTGTTAATCCCATATAATATCCCTCCTAAAAATGTATTACCTATTTTTTGTAAAACTCGTGGCTGACTTCATCCATAATGTCATTTACGGTGTTGCTCTTCCAGATCATGTACTGATCATTTGGATCAGGCATAATGAAGTGTACCTGGAAGGCAAAACCGCCGCCCGGGGCATACTTGTTTGCAACATCCCAGACGATCTCACGGATCTCTTCTTCTGTAATGCCAGGTTTTTCAAATGTCTGCGAAGAGTTGATGCATCCGGTCAGGACTAAGCGGTTGCCGAATTTCTTTTTGATGGCTGCCAGGTCGTTGCAGTTCTGTGCCGGGTTCCATCCGCTGATGCCTACAACATTGACCATGTCATCCATGAAGATCTCACATTTGCCGCAGTTGTGAAGAGTAACAGGAATGTTTCTTTCATGCGCATAATCTGCCAGACGTTTATAACGCGGCACAAAGAAATGCTGCATCATATCCAGGGAAACAAACGGATTGTTCCATGCTGCCGTATCATCGGTCAGTGTAAAGATATCCGGATTGTAAAGATCGATCGTTTTTTCTACAACTTCGCAGTAGAAATCGCAGATATAATCAAAAAGCTCATCGCATTCATCCGGCTCTTCGAATAATGCGCACAGACCTTCTGTAAATCCCATAAATGCCATTAAGTGCTGGAAAAATCCGGTTCCGCCTGCTGCGTAGGATGCCGCCTGATTCACACGGTCCAGATGGGCGCGTTCCAGATCATGCTTTGCCATCTGCTCCCAGTCAAAGCCGCTGATATCCGGCGCTTTGATGACATCGCGCCATTTGGTGATATCGTCCAGAATGAAATCCCAGGTTTTTGGAAGCATGCCCCCTGCTGCCTCTGCACTTGTGATGTATTCCACGCCGAAGATATCACGGTGATCTCCGGTCGGATCATAGTGTTTTCTTAACCATGATACGGATGCGTTGCCGGTAGGACCAGGTCTTTTCGGATCCATCGACATGTGCGGGATCCATTCCGGCTGCTCACCGGCCAGACACATTAAGTAGTTTTGTTTTTCTGTCAATTGTGCCATAACATAAACTCCCTTCCTATTTGATAAAACCATGTTTTAAACAAATGTTAGCACAGGGAAAAAATAAAGTAAATTTCATAAAAAGTATCAGGTTATTACAATTTGTGAGACCGCCCTTGATAATCTCTTAACAGTCCTTGACAGAGCCTTTGGTTCCATGAGATAAAAACAGCAAAGCGTTTTACAGCAAAAGTTTTGACAGGAAAGGATCTATATGGATATTACAGCCATCCTGTCTCTCATTGGCGGCATTGCGCTGTTTTTGTTCGGAATGTCCGTCATGGGAGATTCTTTGAAAAAAGTTGCCGGAAACAAGATGGAGGTCATTCTCTATAAACTATCTGGCAACACGGTAAAAGGCGTTGCTCTTGGAACGGGAGTTACGGCCGTTGTTCAGTCTTCCTCTGCCGTTTCCGTCATGGTTGTTGGCTTTGTCAACGCAGGTATGATGAAAGTAAGGCAGGGCATCAGCGTTGTTCTCGGCGCGATCTTAGGTACCAGCGTGACGGGCTGGATCCTCTGTTTGAATAGTCTAAGCGGCTCCAAATCCAGTGTTTTATCTCTTTTGAGTACAGAAGTGCTTACCGGAGTCGTGGCGCTGATCGGTATTATTCTCTGGATGTTCGTTAAAAAAACCACTTATAAAAACGTCGGCGAGATCCTGCTGGGCTTTGCGGTCCTGATGTTTGGCATGAGCATGATGTCCGGGGCGATCGAACCGTTGCGGGAAGATGCAACCTTTATCCGTATGCTGACCAGCTTTACGAATCCGGCCATGGGTGTTCTTGTCGGCCTTATCGTGACAGCGGTCATCCAAAGTGCAAGTGCGGCA
>JAZNHY010000064.1:0-1793 GCA_045577235.1 Lachnospiraceae bacterium | reverse complement strand
CCATGATATCTGCCAGGCTTTCTTTGATGGCGATATTGCAAAGAGCCGGAAAATGCAGCTGGAAGCATTGGATCTGATCAATGCCCTGTTCTGTGAAGTCAACCCGATTCCGGTCAAGACTGCTATGAACCTGATGGGCATGGAAGTTGGTCCATTGAGAAGCCCTCTTTGCTCCATGGATCCAAAGAATGAAGAACGTCTGCGCAAGGCACTTACTGATTACGGTATTCAGCTGGCAAAATAAAAACGGAGGAATTCGTTATGATCAATGTTTTGATTCACGGCTGCAACGGCCGAATGGGAAATATGGTCAGTACACTTTCGGCCAATTATGAAGAGATTCATATCGCAGCCGGAGTGGACAGAGCAGATACCCCGGACGGCGGAAAATCTTATCCGATTTATGAAACATTAGCAGATGTGAAAGAAAAAGCGGATGTGATCATTGATATCTCTACCGCAACTGCAATGGATGGCCTGTTTGCTTATATCCGTGAGAACAGGATCCCTGCAGTGATCTGCACGACAGGTCTTAGCAAAGAGCAGGAAGATAAGATCGACTCCCTTTCCAAAGAAGTTCCGATCCTGCGTTCCGGCAATATGTCCATGGGCATCAATACCCTGCTAAAAGTGATCAAAGATATCAGCAAAACACTGACGGGAGCCGGTTTTGATGTAGAGATCGTGGAAAAGCATCATCGGACCAAGGTGGATGCGCCAAGCGGAACAGCCATTATGCTGGCCGATGCCGTGAAGGAAGGCACACAGGAAGAATATGATTATGTTTATGGCCGGAATGAGCGTCGCAGTGTGCGTCCGCAGAACGAGATCGGCATCAGCTCCGTACGCGGCGGAACCATTGTTGGAGAGCATGAGGTGATTTTTGCCGGTACGGATGAAGTCATTGAGATCCGCCACACGGCTTTCTCCAGGGCAGTGTTTGCCAACGGTGCATTAAATGCAGCCCTCTTCCTTTCGCAGCAGAAGGCAGGTCTTTATTCCATGTCAGATGTGATCGGATAATTATTCGATATTTGTTTTATAGAGTTTATAGTCAGAGCCATAGCAGATGAGTTCGAAATCCTCCGGGAGAGAACCTGCCGTGGCTTTTTCTATGTCTGTTGGGATCGCAACATAATGGATACCCAGGAATTTTACTTCCCTGCGGAAGTACTCCGGGGTTACGTTCTGAAGAGTATAAAGAGATCTGTACAGCGTCTGTAGCCGCGAATATTCATACTTTGTCTGATACTGCATGTAGTTATTGGATATATAGACATAATGGATCAGGGAGATATCCTTATATTGCCGCAGCTCCTGGGAAAGAACACGTGGCATCAGAACAACACTCTTCTGAAGCAATTCCCGGATCTCTTCTTCATTTAGATCAGGATCATCTTTGCTGACATCATCTTCGATCGCATCTGCGATCTGAATGGTATCAGCAGAGACTTTCTGCGGATTATCAAACGATTCATAGACATCTTCATCCAGAAACATACTATGGCCGGAGATTAAAAGGACAAAACTGATAAAGACGACCAGAGCTGACTGCAGCAATTTTTTAGCAGGAAGCATACAGAGTGCGGAAAATCCTGCTGCGATCACGATATTGGTCTGCAGAAGCCAGAAGACGCGCCAGTAAACGCCAACTCCTGTGATATAGCTTTCTACATACGGCATCGTAAATGGATTGATGAACAGCACGATCAGAACAGCTGTAGCAATCAGGAAAAAGAAACGGAGCGGGTTCTCTTTCCCTTTTTCCTCTTTGAATCGGATCGCCAGGATCA
>JAZNHY010000063.1:0-7965 GCA_045577235.1 Lachnospiraceae bacterium | reverse complement strand
TGCCTTCCTTAGCTGCATATCCCAGAAATCCCACTCATGCTTATATCCCGGGACTTCTTCATAGAAATAATCCAGACCCATGAATTTGTAATATTCCAAAGCCAGTCTGACATCCGGAAGGACCCATTCATCCTCGTCTCCGCAGGTAAAGAACATCTTCGGAAGATCAGCAGTTCCCTTCTTTAAAATCTCATAGATTGGGATGGCCATCTGCACATCTTCCTTTGGATTTTCCACCTTTGGATAATCGGAAACATCTTCGCCGTTCATGATCTTTTTCAGGAACGGCGCGACCCATTTGTCTTCTTCCCGATGCATCCGCATACCGGATCCGCTCAGCATCAGTGCTGCTCCATAAAGTTCCGGATGCAGCATCGCACACTTCATGGCACCGCCTGATCCCATAGAGTTGCCTGCAACAAAGTTATCCTCTCTCTTTTCTGAGAGAGGGAAGATGCTGCGGCACATCCGGACAAGCTCTTCTGTGGTGTATGTAAAGTAGCGTCCATGGTTGGCGATGAACCCGTCCGTATAGAAAGCATCATGATCTTCCGGTATTACGACTGCGATGCAGTTTTCGTCTGCATAGCGGGCGATGTTGGTGTTCAGAACAAAATCGTTCTCATCATCGCTTCCACCGTGCAAAAGCCAGAGAACCTGATACTTGCACCTTGGTTTTTTCTCTGCCTTCATCGGCCGTCCGGTCGGGAGAATGACATTCACTTTTGTGTGAAGGCCTAATTCTCTGGATAAAAAATTGACACTATAAATTGACATTTGTTCCTCCTTGTTAGTGGAAACGCCCCTCGCTTCGCTAGGCGGCAGCGCCTACCAAGGTTTTTTCAGTTCTACCGGCCCATCCTTAATGTTGAAATTTGGAAGCTCCACCGTTTTTTCTGCATTAAACGCTCCTACCGAATGTCCCAGGCTGTGCCAGAAATTCTCTTTCTCCAGTTTGTGCACATCGATCGGGCAGTGAGGCACATAAGCTCCAAAATAACAAAGGGTCGGTTTATCGAACGTATATTCCTCTCCTCCGACATAAACGGTATAGCTGCCGGAAAGTTCATACGGATTCCAGCCATCCGTTCCGTAATAGGCGAGAATTTCCGGCGTTGCGTGCACATGTGCCTGCGGTACATACAGCCAGCCGTCCGTCTTATGGAACCTCCGGAAGATACCGTTTGGAAAATCTCCCTTCATCGTCTTTCCGGACAAATATTTCATCACATAGTGCTGTTCCGTATTATAATTCGGGTCCGTTTCCGGCGAATAATCGCTGAACGATACCATCTCTTCCAACGGCTGCACATTTTCCGTGATCCAGTTTTCCTCCGGCAGAACAACATGCTCCCTTCCGTAACCGGTCACGAAGGAAAAGACCGGAGTCTTCACTTTTGTGATCTCCATATTGCCATGCGGAACAAAGGCAGGAACCTGAATACAGCATGGTTTATCTACAACCAGTTTCTGTCCGTTGATCTCGATTGACACTTCTGCATCCAGTACATCATCCTTCCCATTGGTGCTGCAAAAGAGGAAGAGCTCCGTATAAGGAAGAGCGTAGATGCTGTCGCTGATCACATAATCATGGCGGTAAAAACAGCTTTCATAAAAGAAATCCATGACCGGATGATCCTTGGAACAGATCAGCTCTACCTTAGCATCTGCATCTGTAATTGGTTTTTCGATCGGATGCAGCAGGTATTTTTCAAATTGTTTTTCCATATTATCCCCCTAATCGCAGATATCTACCACGGCTTAATCACTTCTACGTCACCGTCTTCTCCGGACAAACCCTTGAGTTCACTGCTCTTGTAGCCGCTCATGCCAGGTGCCAGGGAATGCCAATAGCACGGTTTTTCCGTTTCCTCGATCTGAAGCGGGCAGTGGAAAACATACGGCGGGAAGTAGCAGACGCATGGAGAATCCAGCGTATATTTTTCTCCACCAATATACTGTGTGATCTTATGTTTCATTTCGTATGGATGCCATGGATCCATGCCATAGTAAGCAAGGAGCTCCGGATTATCATGGATGTGTCCTCCTGCAAAGAACCAAGGTCCATTAGCCTCGAAACGCCTAAGAACGCTGAAGAATTCTGTTCCCGGTACATATTTGTAAAGACACTGCATAATGACCGTCTGCTGTTCTGATGCATAGGAGTGCGGATCGCCCTTGAAGCCATTGTAGTAGATCACCATATCTTCAAGTGGTTTAACATCTTCTGTCACCCAGTTTTCTTTTGGAAGGCCTACATGCTCTCTGCCTGCGCCGGCACAATAGGAAAAGATTGGTGTTTTCATCTCTGTGACCTCAATAGGTCCATGCGGCACGAAAGCCGGAACGACGATCATAAAGTTCTTATCCGATGTAAAGACCTGTCCATTGACATTAATGGAAACGGTTGCTCCAAGATCTTCATTCTCCCCCGTCGTATTGGCAAAGCAGAACAGCTCCTCATATGGAAGCGCGTACGTCTGATCTGTGATCACATACGGATGACGGTAAAAGCAGCTCTCATAGAAAAAGCCCATAACCGGATGATCCTTGGAACAGATCAGTTCTACCTTTGCGTCTTCGTCCGTAATAGGCTTTTCGATCGGGCGAAGAATATACTTTTCATAATATCCCATACTTACCTCCTTTTATTTCGCTTTTTCAAAGCGGAATACATTCCATGATAATTTTTTCAGAACGGTACTGACGATACCGTTTTCTAACTTAGCTTCATTGACCGGACGCGGGCAGTGCAGCGTCTGGTTGTCATGTGAGTTGCGGACCATGCTGCCATCATCTGCCATCACCAGGTTCTCGACCAGTTTATAATCACCGAATCCGCGGATATCCATCGTGAACTCATGCTCTTCTTCCCAGTCAGCGTTGATAACGAACACATTCAGTTCACCTTTGTCTTCATCAAATGCGGCTGCTGCCGTCACATACGGAACATTATCAATGTCCGCGTACTGATTCTGATCATCGATCGCATAGGAATCCACATGATAGGTATCTGTCTCCGTGACCGGCATGATGGATTTCCCTTTTGCCAGTTCATGAAGCTGTGTCATCGTATAGTAGGAAGCGCCCTTCCATACATTGTCATGATTGCTTGCGCAGTACATGCTTAAGCCTCCGGTTGCACATCCGATCTTGACGCGGTCTGCATGGCGCAGCATCAGAAGGCCGATCGAAGCATTTGCAACGGCCGACACGACTTCGCCCGTCAGCATAGGCGGTCCGCCTGCTGCCATGTTATCCGGGTCATGATGGATAAACTTCTTTGCCGGATCAAATTGATAGAACGTACTTGCCGGCAGTCTGCCGTTAAGACCCCAGGACGCTTTCTTTGGCTCTCTCCAGGAGCTTGCATATTCATCCAGAGAGATCATCATCGTATGTTTTGAGCGATACTTTGTTTTCATGTAATCGCTGAGCGCGATCTCGGTCCGGATGTAGTCCTCATAAGCATTCACGCCTGCCATCAGCGCGCCGATGTCGCCGACCGGTGCAGAATGATAATGATGCAGGGAAATATAATCCACGCTCTCGTAGCACTCCTCCAGCACTTTTCTGTCCCAATCCGGATAATGGGAAAGGAACGGACAGGAAGAAACGCATGCCACCGTCTCGATAGACGGGTCGGTAAACTTCATGACCTTGGATACTTCATGCGCCAGAATGCCATACCCTCTCGGGTCCTTTTCATAAGATGCAATCTGCCACGGGCCATCCATTTCATTTCCCAGGTACCAGACTTTGACCCCATAAGGATCTTTATGTCCGTTTTTGATACGGAGATCGGACCAATAGGTCTCGCCCGGGAAGTTGGTGTATTCCACGATGTCGATCGCGTCGTTCAGATCACCTGTCCCAAGGTTGATGGTGTACATAGCTTCCGCACCGATCTTCTCTGCCCACTGCAGATATTCATCGTGCCCAACATCGTTCGGAATAAACTGCCCCCATGCAAGGTCCAGGTTCTGCTTTCTTGCCTCTTTTGGACCGATGGAATCTTTCCATCTCCAGCCAGAGACAAAGTTGCCGCCAGGCAGACGAACTGCCGGAACACCAGCCTTTTTCAGACCTTCGATCACATCACTCCGGAATCCCTGCTCATCTGCCGTAGGATGTTTCGGATTATACATGGTGCCATTCACCATAGAACCGATCGGCTCCAGGAATGCACCGAACAGGCGCGGCGAAATATCACCGACTACGTAAGATGGATGCAGAGTCACTTTTGTTTTTTTCATAACTGCCCCCTATCCTTAAAAATGAATATCATAGATACATGGTATTGTTTTCAGTTTTGTTTCATCGTATGGCACATCCAGAGATTCCACTTCATCCGGCTCGAACACTTCCTTGCCATATGCGGTGCACATAGTGTAGGAACCATAGCCATACCCCAGACCGTTCTGGATCATGCGGTCCAGATCCTGCAAGAGGATGATGCCGCCACCGCCGACAGCCTTTTCCGGATCAGCCAGCGTTTCATTTTCTTCACAGAAACAGAACAGATTGAAATGATCATTGATCGTGACATGGAAACATGGCTCCTCTGCAAATGGATAGGTTGCAGCCGTGCGGTCGAAACGATCCACAAAACCTTTCAGTCTTTCTTTTTCTGCCGGATCTTCTTCTGCTTCCATACGACGGCGGAAACTTTCCGTGTCGACTTTAGGCAGACGATAAAGTGTTGGTTTGTAATAGATGTGCATTTTATTGAATCCGGAGCTGTACTGCCAGATGATCCTTCTGCCAGCCATCCGGTCCGTAAAAGCGTGGCGTTTTTCCGGAAGTGCTTTCCCTGAATGTGAGATAGCGCCGAAGATCGGTGTGACTTTGATCAGTCTCTCCGCTTCTTCCAGCTTTCCTTCTTCTGTGATCACCAATGTGACCAGATTCTGTGCCAGATCCAGGATCAGGCTGTAATGCACTTCTTGTCCTTTTTCCTCAGAAATAATGATATGAACAAAGTACAGATCTTTTTCGCATTTCAGACATTCATAACGTTTTCTGGCATATGGATCTTTATTTTCTACCCATTGAAGGTTTTCTTCATCCAGGAAGTTCACGTAATATTCGTTTCCGTCATCCATGACGAATTGAAAATGTTTGCCTGCCAGTTCATAGTTATACGGCGCACGGAACTGCAGCAAAGGATCGAATTTCGGTAATGGCATTTGTGCCTCCTTTCTATATTCACTTTTCTTTCTTTTTGGGAAATTCGTATGAAGATGACAACAGCCCCCGCTGCCTGTCATTTCCCCATAAATACCTATTATGATAATACTTTTTTACCCTGCTAATTGCAAGATGCAGGATGCGTCTTTCAAGTCTTCTTTGCCTTCCCTGACAGAAAAACGTATAATGGCTGTAACAAAGAATATTAGCTGAAAATCTATTTGAAGGGGGGATTTTTATGATTACAGAATCCTATCAGCTCTGGGAAGACCGTGAGGACGTAAAACTGTACACATTTCTGCATTCCGCCGGTATGGCGACGCAGTTGAAGAAGCCGCGTCCGGCGATCATCATCTGTCCGGGCGGAGCATATTTTGAATGCGGACACAATAACGGGGATGGCGATCCGATTGCTTATAGTTTTTGTGCTGACGGCTATCAGTCATTTGTTTTGGAATATAGTGTCGCGGCTCGCGCCCCTCAGGAAAAGACGCTGTTTCCGGCACAGCTTCTGGATCTTGGAAAAGCGATTTTGCTGATCCGGGAGCACGCAGAAGAATGGTGCGTAGATGTGGATAAGATCTCCGTCATCGGCTTCTCCGCCGGCGGTCATCTTTGTGGAATGCTGGGAACGACCTGGCATACAGACCTTTTATCCGGCTATTTCCACGTGGACGCTTCCCTGTTCAAACCTCTTTGTGTTTTGAGTATTTATGGTGTGCTGGATTATGTCCGCGCAGTAGAAGTTGCTAAGCCGGAAGAAGATTTCTTTACCCATGTGCTCGGAAGCAAACGGCCGGACGTAGAATTATTAAAGCAGCATAGTCCGGTTTATCTGGTCAATGAGAATACGCCGCCGTTCTTTATTGCTGCTGCAAGAGATGACTTTCTGGTCCCGGCTATTGAATCGATCGATATGGCACAGGCTCTGCACAAGGCAAAAAGGCCTTATGAACTGCATATCTTCGAAAACGGGGATCACGGATTCTGTCTTGGACGAGATCCATATGAACCATGGAAACTGGAGAGCACACATGCCTGTGCAGCATGGGTCTCATTGGCAAAGACATTCCTGATGCATCAGATCAGTCCGGAGACCGCAGAAAATGAAAAAGAAGTATTTGGGAAACTGGCCGCATCGATGCCGAATCCGGCCGTCCAGTCAAAGGAGGAATGATCCATGATTTCTGAAACCTATCAACTTTGGGAAGACAGGGAGGATGTCAGACTGACAACATTTCTGCATGCCGTTCCGCCAATCCCGCAGCTGCAGGAAAAACGCCCGGCAGTGATCGTGGTCCCGGGAGGTGCCTACTTTGACTGCGCCCGCAATGGCGGAGAGGGTGATACCATCGCCTATACCTTTGCCGTCGATGGATTCCAGACCTTCCTTCTGGAATACAGTGTCAAACTCAATGCGCCGGAAGGTAAAACTCTATTCCCGGCACAGCTTCTGGATTTCGGTAAAGCGATCCTGTTTATCCGGGAGCATGCAGAAGAATGGTTTGTCGATGTAGATAAGATCTCTATCATCGGCTTCTCTGCAGGCGGTCACTTATGCGCCATGCTTGGAACGACCTGGCATACGGACCTTCTATCCGGTTATTTCCATGTGGACCCGTCCGTATTCAAGCCGCTCTGCGTCATGAGCATCTACGGCGTTCTGGATTATGAGAACTGGTGGGAAACCAGAACCCCGGAACAAGACTACTTTACTTATGTCTTCGGAAGCAGAAATCCTGACAGAGAATTATTAAGGCAGTACAGCCCGGTAAATCTGGTCAGCGAAAATACGCCGCCGTTTTTCCTGGCATGCGCCAGAGATGATACCCTGGTTCCGGCCATCGAAACGCTGGATATGGCACTCGCTCTGCATAAAGCCGGTGTTCCATACGAACTGTATATGTGTGAATTCGGCGACCATGCATTCTCACTCGGAAGAGATTTCTTTAAGCCATGGGCATTAGAAGAGGCTCACTCATGTGCTGCCTGGGTGCCGCTGGCAAAAACCTTCCTGATGCACCAGGTGAACCCTGCAACTTACGAAAATGAAAAGGAAGTCTTTACGAAACTGGCGGAGTTTATGCCTCCTCCATCAGAACAGAAATAATAGAAAGATGTTTTCAGAAAAAAGAAAAAGGGCTTTTTTAAGCCCTTTTCTTTTTTATTCTTTTTGCCCCAGCATATAATTGATGAACTGTCTTGCGGTCCTGCCGGAAACACCGCCATGGCGGATCTCCCATTTTTTTGCCTCTGCCAGCAGCTTTTCCAAAGCAACGTCAGTGTCATCCACACCGGCTGCCTCTGCTGAAAGCAGTCCTTCCCGTTCTGCCATGATCTTGACCATATCCAGATACTCCTGGTAACGCGGAACGGAATAATTGATAGCAACACCAAAACGGGATGACAGGGAAAGTTTTTCCTCCAGGGTGTCTGAGCGGTGGACTTCCCCATCAAACTCCATATCATCCTTATCTTTCCACATTTCCTTGATCAAATGTCTGCGGTTGGAGGTGGCATAGATCAGCACGTTATCCGGACGGCTTTCCACGCCGCCTTCGATAACAGCCTTCAGGAATTTGTACTCCACCTCATCCTCTTCAAAGGACAGATCATCAATAAAGATAATAAATTTGTAATTACGCTTTTTGATCCTTGCGATCACATTGGAAAGATCGCGGAACTGATATTTATAGATCTCGATCATCCGCAGACCCTTGCTGCAGTACTCATTCAAGACAGCTTTTACGCTGGAGGACTTTCCGGTTCCAGCAT
>JAZNHY010000062.1:0-3692 GCA_045577235.1 Lachnospiraceae bacterium | reverse complement strand
TGGTACTTCATGCCGTCGTCGCAGATTGCCTTGATGTCAGCCCAGGTAGCGGTCTGGCCCAACAGAGTATGATCGCACTTGGCGAGAATCTCATTGATAGTCATAAATATTAGCTCCTTATATTTTATAATTTAGCTGCCTACAGCTTTACGTACTTTTCCATTCAACAAAACTGTTGCGTATTACTTATCGTCGTTCAGATAAATGAGACGGTCTACGTATTCTTTCATTCTGAGATACTGCTCATGGTTAATCAGAATGAATTTCTGGGAGCGGGAAATCAATTCCTCTTCTTCCATCTTTTTGATCGCACGGCTCACCGTTTTCACAACAAGACCTGTTTCGTTGGCCAGGTTCTGCTGGTTTACATGGAAATGGTATACACCGTTGTTGCCATACTTTTCATACTTTCTGATTAGCAGGTACATCAGCCGGTCTGCACCCTGCAGGAACAAATATGCTCTTGCGAGTCTGCTCTGCTCCAGCAAGTATTCTCCCATCAGTTGCGCTTCCAGCTGCAGCGCATCCACATCAGAAAGAAGCCAACGTGAGTACGGCTCAATCGGGATCTTGATAATTGTGCATTTTGTGACCGTCGTCAAAGTTGTCAGGAAATTGGAGAGTTTCATCAGCACTTCCATGGCACCCATTGCATAGGCCTTATCAAACCGGATAAAGTCGAACTCTGTTCCGAACACCCGGTAATCGGTTGCCTTTATAATACCGGTAGCAATCACATAGACATATTCCACCGGTGCTCCTTCCCGTACAAATACTCTGTTGGGAACCAGGTTTTCAATAATCAGATGATCCGCCAGAGAATCGGGAGCAGTGCGGAAATATTTCAGAATCTGCTGCCGTCTGTCCGGCTGAATAGTGTCCAGGAAAGGTAATTTATCAAACAGGATTTCCTCTTTCATTTCTTCACCTTCTTACAACGAATTATTACAGGTTACTGGGGCCAAATCCGTAAGGAAGCAGGTCCTTTAACATAATTTCTACACATGCATCTTTTCCGTTTGCCATCACAACACAAAATGTATTGGGATCGCAGAACTCCATCATGACCTGTCGGCATACACCGCAGGGAGCACAAAGATTATCTACCTTTGCATCATCGACTGCGCCTACGACGGCAATTCTGTCGAACTCTCGTTCACCATCGTAGATTGCCTTAAAGAAAGCAGTTCTTTCAGCACAAACGGTTGGGGTAAAACCAGCATTTTCAATATTGCATCCGTGATATACCTTACCGCTTTTCGTCAGCAGTGCCGCACCGACCTTATGGCTTGAATAAGGTGCGTATGCCTTTTCCCTGGCCGCCTTTGCCTCCAGAATGAGTTGTTTATTATCCACGATTTACACCTCATCACGTTTCTTTTTTGGGGTTTGTGTTCCGTACGTTTCTTTATGCTAATAATAACAATGTGAATGAACTATTAACAGGACTGGAGTCCCTTTTTTACTACTTTTTTCATCGTTTTTCTGGTCTTTTCCATTTTTTGTTAAACCTATACAAAATAAATGTTCCTTCTTTGTATATTAAGTTTTTCCCGAACCGGACTCGGGTCCTTGAAATAGAGAATTATCCTCTATTATGATTTTAAGAACGATCTCAATTTGTTTGAAAGAAGAACTCCGGCAATTGTATGCATACCTTTCAAAAATGAGTTACTATCCCAAAATACTTTATTATGGAGAAATCTTATGGATCCAATTTATGTAACCGGTCATCAGAATCCAGATACGGATTCTATTGTAGCCGCCATTGCCTATGCATCTTTGCGAAATGCTCTTGGCGATCGCGAATATGAAGCAGCCTGTCTGGGCCGTGTATCTGACGAAACACAGATCGTGCTGAATCATTTCGGTTTTCAGGCCCCCAAAATAATCACTAATGTGTATACCCAGGTCAAGGATCTGGACTATGACGCACCCCCAATTCTTAGTGCAGCCGTTACTGAGGAGCGAGCCTGGAATATTCTGCGGGAACAGAAGGGTATTTCTGCAGTTCCTGTTGCAAACGATGACGGAAGTCTCTTCGGCATGCTGTCCAGAGAAGATGTTGCAGGCTATAACATGGAACTGACCAATGCCTGCATTCTTGAAGAAGTTCCTCTCTTTAATGTTCTGTCTGTAATTGAAGGAAAAGTATTGAACGATGTCGGTGAATATACCGATACAATTGCCGGTGAAGTGATTATCGCAATGCCGGAAAGCAGGACCTCTTCCCTGTTCTCCGGAAAAAACACCATCGCCATCTGCGGCAATCAGCCTGACATTATCTGTAATGCTTTGGAGATGAACGTAAACTGTCTGATTCTCTGCAGAACTGAGCTGGATAAAGAGTTCTATGATATCCCGACCACAACCTGCATTATATCCACACCTTATGATGCCTACAGAACCTCCCGTCTGATTTTCCAGTCTACTCCTATCGGACGTATCTGCCGAACAGAAGATCTGACCTGCTTCCATCTTGAGGATCGTGTGGATGAGGTCAAGGAACTGGTACTGAAGCACAGAGAATCCTGCTATCCTATTTTGGATGCGGACGAAAAGGTAGTCGGTGTTCTGACCCGCTACCATCTGCTCCGTCCCCGGAGAAAACGAGTCGTCCTAGTTGATCACAACGAAGCTGCACAATCTGTTCCTGGTCTGGAGGAAGCTGAAATCGTAGAGATCATCGATCACCATAGAGTTGCGGATATTCAGACCAGCAATCCAATTTTTGTGCGCAATGAACCTGTGGGTTCCACGAATACTATCATTGCGGGCATGTTCCAGGACAAGGGATTGATTCCTTCTGAAAAGCTGGCCGGTCTAATTGCTGCTGCAATCATTTCTGATACGGTTATGTTCAAATCCCCCACCTGTACTATCCGGGATATTCGAACCGCAGAACGCATGGCCAGATATGCCAATATTTCCTTGAATGAGTTAGGCAAAAAAATATTCTCTGCTTCCTTCGAAGGAAAAACAGTTAAAGAATTACTATTCACCGACTATAAGGAGTTCCATATTGCCGGGCACGATCTGGCAGTAGCACAGATCACCTGTGTCGACAGCTCCAGTATTCTGGAACGAAAGGAAGAATTCCTGACAGAAATGCGTCAGGTCGCTGAAAAGAAACAGGTGTCCATGATCATCCTGATGCTGACAGACGTTCTTTTGGAAGGCAGTCAGCTCCTATATGTGGGTGATGATGAAATCATCAGTCAGGCATTCCATGTAACGCCCAAAGATAACAGTGTGTTCCTCCCCCAGGTCATGAGCCGGAAAAAGCAAATCATTCCCAGCCTCTCCGCTCTGTGGGGCTAAATATCTTTCATTCCAAATAGCTATTCACATTCACATGGATAATTAGGAGAAAAAATGATTGAAAAACTTAAAAACCAGACAATCCGCGCATATCAGCAATTGTTAGATATGGATTTGGGGAAGTTTTCCAGAGGTGTCGTATCAGTAATATCCCGTGAAACCGGCACAATCGTTTCTACATCTGCAAAGGGTACGATTGTAACAAATCTAACTGACAATTCCCCATCCCTTAAACAGCACATCGCTATATTTTGTGCATTTCCTACTATAGCTGCAATTGTTCAACCTTATGCAAAATATGCCACGGTATTTGCTCAAATCGGTTCAGACATTCCACTGCTTGGATCATTCCATGATGATTTTTTTGCGAG
>JAZNHY010000061.1:0-2114 GCA_045577235.1 Lachnospiraceae bacterium | reverse complement strand
CATAAGCGGAAGATAGCACTCTCTCTGCACCCGCTCATCTCCATATATGATAAAGCCCACTGCATTCTTTTTTGCTATGGCCTGCGGATTTTGGATGGCAAGTGCATTATCATTGATCTCGATCTCAAAATCGGTCATATCCTGATAGGCCTCTATGGAATGAAGAGGTTTATAGTTATTATCCACATAGATCTTAAAGGCCGAGAAAAGAAGCAGGAGTACCACAACAATGCTGATCAAAATCAGCTTTCCATGTGCTCTTTTTTCCGGCTTCGCAGATTGCGGCTCTTCCTTTGTTGTCACCTCGACTGCTTCTGTTACAGGCTCCTCCTGCTGAAGCGCGGAACGGTCAACCACTTTGTTTAATCTTTCTTTCATGTTTGGTATTTTAGCATATTTCGATACTAACGCATAGAATAAACTCTGACAAAGCAAATAGCAGGTCCAAAGACCTGCTATCTGCTTTTTTAGGATAGGATAATATATGTATGCGATCGGAATACTCCGATTCCATTTGGCATTGTATTACATCATCAAAATGTAATCAATGCCGTTTATTAATTTTACAAAAACTGCTTAATATTTTGATATTTTTGTAAAATATTTAATTTTCATCCATTTTTGCCAATTCTTTCAGTAAATGAGCGATCGGAAGTCCTACGACCGTAAAATAATCCCCTTCGATCCTTTTAACCAGAAAACATCCTCTGCCCTGTACACCGTAGGATCCTGCTTTATCCATAGGATCGCCTGTAGCGATGTAGTTTCGGATCTCTTCATCCGTCACCTCATAAAACTCCACTTTGGTTTCTTCATAAAAGGTGTCTGTCCTGTTGTTTGCGGTATCAATAATGGTGACGCCGGTATAAACGGTATGGATATTCCCGGACATTGCCTTAAGCATACTAAAGGCATCCTCGGTATTTTTAGGTTTCCCCAGGATCTGATCATGAAAGAATACAATGGTATCAGCGCCTATCACCAGATGCGGATCCGTTTCCGTTTGACGGATCTTGTCTGCCACATCCTTAGCCTTTAGTAAGGATAGCTTTTTTACCATATCTTCCGGACCTTCATATGATATATTCTCTTCACAGTCACTGACGATCACATCAAAGGCAAGACCTGCCATAGTCATGAGTTCTTTTCTTCTTGGGGAGGCAGACGCCAGAATGATTTTTTCCATTTTATTCTCCTTTTCCCGACTATCTTATCACGTTTTCCGATTTTTATAATATCTCAGAATGGTTTTTTTATAAAAATAATGCTATGATGAGCCGACTACAAAAAATAAAAAGGATTTTATGGAATTAACAGAACGGGAAAAGAAGAAATTATATGAAGCTGCTAAGGCAGAAATGATCAAGCAGGCGCATGGGATCTCTATCGCTGATAAAATGATCAAGATCTCCGGCGAGCGTATCAAGCTGGATCTGGAGGGCCGGACATTGGATGCTGTATATTATCCGGCACTATCTGACGATGGATCTGTTCTTTGTGATGACACTAATGATTCTTTACAAAAAGCCCCTCTGATCGTGGGATTTCACGGAGGCGGCTTTCTGTTTGGCGGATGTGCATTAAATGATGCCATGTGGGTGGCTGTCAGCAAAACACTGCACTCACATGTTGTTTCTGTCGGATACCGGAAAAGTCCGGATCACGACTGGCACGATACGTTAAAAGACTGCTGCGATGTTGTTAACTATCTGGCACAAAATGCTGCTGAATTCCATGCAGATGCTGATCGGATCTCTGTCATGGGACAAAGTGCCGGCGCAAATCTGGCGGCAAGAATTGTCATCAAATTCAACATGGATAAGAAAGAGCTTTCCCCTGGTGAAGGCTTTGATAATATTACCTTAGATGATCTTCCGCGCTCTGACATCAAAAACTGCATCATGCTCTATCCTCTAGTTGATGGGGCGATGGATCCGGACTCCAAAGGCGAAGGTTCTTTGTCCGGTCCTGCTTGTTATGTATTTAATGAACTGCACTGCAGTGACGGAAATGAAACAAACCCGCTGGTCTCTCCGGTATATGCTTCTTTAGAAATGCTGGAAGGACTTCCAAACACAATTCTGGTAACCTGTGAAAATGATAATCTGCGGCAT
>JAZNHY010000060.1:0-6144 GCA_045577235.1 Lachnospiraceae bacterium | reverse complement strand
TACCCATTCGATATCATTTTTCTGTGCGATCTCTTTGCGGATCTCTTTTAAGATCTTGCATTTCTCTTTTCCGGTCATGACTGCTCCTTCGTATTTCTTCATTTTCATTATTCTTCTACTTTATATGTACGGTTCCAACAGCCAACACTACGGCCAGTCCCGTTTTCTTTCGTTGTTTCCTTTCGGGCTATGGTGTAAAATCAAAACGAATAAGATGCTAGGAGGCAGATCGATTTGAATACAGAAGCTTCGGAGAAAGTATTATCCGTTATCATTCC
Organism: Lachnospiraceae bacterium; assembly: GCA_045577235.1. Classification (GTDB taxonomy): domain Bacteria; phylum Bacillota; class Clostridia; order Lachnospirales; family Lachnospiraceae; genus RGIG5612. The sequence goes on along the minus strand of JAZNHY010000060.1, from coordinate 5,866 downwards.
ATGCTATAACGAAGAAGGCAGCATCCTTTCTCTGGTACAGAAAGTGAAGGAAGCACCAGTTAAGAATAAAGAAATCATCATTGTGGACGACTGCTCCACCGATGGGACCCGCGAGGTTCTGGAAAGAGACGTTCGGCCGCTGGTCGATCAGATCATTTATCATAAAAAGAATCAGGGCAAAGGCGGTGCGCTCCGCACAGGTTTTGCAGCAGCTACTGGCGATGTCTGCATCATTCAGGATGCTGATCTGGAATATGATCCGGCGGATTACCCAAAGGTTGTTGGTCCTATCTTTGAAGGCAAATGTGCCGTTGTTTACGGCTCCCGCTTTCTGCATCAAAGGAGAAAAGGTTATCTGATGAACCAGCTGGCAAACGGCGCACTGACGGCGTTTTCCAATCTGTTCACCCATCAGAAGATCACAGATATGGAGACCTGCTACAAAGCATTCAAGCGGCCGGTCATCCAGTCTGTTAACATCGAAGAGAACCGGTTTGGTTTTGAGCCGGAGATCACGGCAAAGATCTCACGCATGCATCTTCGGATCCATGAAGTTTCGATTTCTTATTATCCGCGTACAAACGAAGAAGGGAAAAAGATCGGCTTCAAGGACGGCCTGCGTGCCATCTACGTGATCTGGAAATACCGGAAAATGAGGTAAGTCATGAGCAAGTATCTTTTCGGGATCGATCTTGGCGGCACCACCGCAAAGATTGGCCTGCTTTCAGAAGAAGGAAGGCTGTTTGACAAATGGGAGATCCCGACACGCATCGAAAACTACGGAAAGCACATCCTGCCGGATCTGGCAGATGCGGTCAAAAAAAGCATCGAAGAAAATGCCCTGACGAATGATGATATTCTGGGCATTGGCCTTGCTGTACCGGGAGCTGTTCTGAATGAGAAGGATGTAGCAGTCTGCGTCAACCTGAACGGCTGGGGCGGATGCGATGTGGCAGAGGTCTTTTCCAATCTGACTGGACTGCCGGTCAAAGTGGTCAATGATGCAAATGCGGCAGCCCTTGGTGAACTCTGGAAAGGCGGAGGCAAAGGCTATAAAAGCATGGTCCTGGTCACGCTTGGGACCGGTGTTGGCGGCGGCATCATCATCGATGGAAAACTGCTCAAAGGAGCTCACGGTGCCGGGGGCGAGATTGGACATCTGAAACTCTACCCGGATACAGAGGAACTGGATACATGCGGATGCGGTAAAACCGGCTGTGCCGAGCAGTTCACATCGGCAACAGGTATTGTCCGTCTGGCCAGGGAAATGGGCATGACGGATGCAGATTCCAAATTTGGTTTCCTCTCTTCCAAAGATGTGTTTGATCTGGCCATCGAAGGACAGGAAAAAGCGCTGGAAGTTGTACACTGCTTTGCAAAAGAAATGGGACGCATGCTGGCGTCTGTCAGTGCTGTGGTAGATCCAGAAGTCTTTGTCATCGGAGGCGGTGTAGCGAAAGCCGGCGAGTTCCTTTTGGAACTGGTGCAGCCGGAATTTATAAAACATGCATTCCCTGCCTGCGAGGAGACAGCATTCCGCCTGGCAGAATTAGGAAACGACGCCGGATTCTTTGGCGCCGCTAAACTCTTTGTAGACTAATCAGAATATTATTTATTCGTAACGAAGGGCGTCGATCGGGTTCAGGTTCGATGCCTTTATTGATGGCACCATGCCAAAGATGATACCGATCACCATGGAGAAGATCACGGCAATAATAATGGACGGCACGTTAATGGCAGTCGGGATCATCGCCACAAGGGAGATGATTTTGGACAAAATAAGTCCTGCGACTACACCCAGAATACCTCCGATGCCGCTTAAGATCACAGCTTCCATCAGGAACTGACGGCGGATGCGGCTCTTGCGGGCGCCAAGCGCTTTCTTAATACCAATCTCGCGGGTCCGTTCCGTCACGGAAACCAGCATGATGTTCATAACGCCAATGCCGCCCACCAGAAGTGAGATGGATGCAATACCGATCAGAAGGATGTTTGCAGACGATGATAACTGCTGCAGCTCGCTTGCTGCCTGTGCCAGGTTGTTGCTCTGATACTTAGGTGCTTCTTCACTGCCCTCCGGCACATGCAGATAGCCGTTCAGGATGTCTTCGCTCTTTTTGCCAACAGCGGTCATATCGTCTGTAGATGCCGCTTTGACCATCAGCATCTTTGGCTCATCATAGCGGAAAACAAGCGGCCACATATTATCCGGGATGTAAACGGCACCGCGGGTATCACCCATGTAGGTGTAGTAATCCTGCATGTTCTTGATGACCGGCTCAAATTCGCTCTTCTTATCTACAATGCCAATAACCACAAACGGCTCCCCTTGGATCTCCAGTGTTTTTCCTAATGGATTCACACCATCAAACGCCGATTCCTTGACCGTTTCATCGATCAGCACAGCTTTTTTCTGTCCGCTTAACTCTTTCTCAGAAAAGCCGCGGCCGCTGACGATTTGATATCCCGCCGTTTCCAGATAATTGGCATCGATGCCAAAGACCATGCTGCCGGATAATTCATTGTTCAGATAAAACAGCCGGTCGCAGTAATCACGCTTATGGAACAGAGAGGCTCCCTCCACGTGATCGATCTTTAAGATCTCTTCTAAAATGGACTCATCAAATTCCGGAATGCCTTCCGGGATGGTGCCGTAGCCGAAATCCATCGCCCAGCCATTCTGATAGACCTGGATGGTGACTGTATTGGTGCCGTCACCGATCAGGTTGTTTTTGATCTGCTCGTTCGTTCCGGAGATCGTGGAAACAACAGCAATGACTGCTGCCACGCCTACAATGATTCCCAGCATCGTCAGAAAGCTTCTGAGCCGGTGCGACCATATTCCTTTGAATGATAATTTAATATCTTCTGCCATTTAGTTACCAGTTATATAAACTTGAAAGGTCTTCCTTTCGCACAACAGGAGCCCCGTTATTCTCACCATTCCCGTAAGGAAATGCAATGTAATCATCCACACTCAGTCCGCTGCGGATTTCAATCTCGGAACCGTATATATTTTTCCCAGTCTGTACGTAACGCTTTTGAAGCCGGTTTCCATCGGCCACCATGACATAGTGGCCTTTCTCATCGCTGCGCACAAACATGATCGGGATAAAGATCGCATCGGAAACCTCTTCCTCCTGCATCATGGTTATCTGGCAATACTCACCAACGATCATCTCCGCAGATGCATCATCCACAATAGCTGATACCGGATAATAGGAGTTGTTCGGATTACCGCCATACCAGGAATCTGTTGTAGGGATCTGTTCGATCTCCGTTATGGTAGCTGTGCAGCTGGTACCACTTTCGTATGCATAAACCGTTTCCTGCGCTCCGATCTGTATTTTATCCAGATCCAGCTCCGCAACGTAGGCCGTGACCACATAGTTCTCGCTGCCCTTGACGGTAATGACGACATCTCCTTCTGCTGCCAGGAACGGATCTTTAACTTCTGTCACAACACCGCTGATAGTGGATCTGACTTCTCCGGTCTGGGCCGTCAGACGGTCTTTCTGCAGAGCAATACGCGCCAGAAGCAGATCCTTTTCTGCTTCGGCTGCCTCACGGGCAGACTGTGCAGCCAGCTGAGCAAGCTCTTTGCGGCTGTATGCAAAATCCTCCGGATCACCATGATATTCCGGGTAGCTGATGATCTCTTCATAGCGTTCATAGGAAACAGGATCATGGAAGGTCACCTTGCCATAATAACCTGTCGCCCCGGCGGAATTCATCATCCCCTGTTTCCCGTCAAAGGAAAGGATGTCGGATAAGATCCAGTCTTTCTGGATTGGGTCCTTTTTCACTTTGTGATAGGTCTTTCCTTCCGGTTCTTCTGTTGGAGGTTCCGTTGGGGGTTCGGTCGGTTCCTCTGTCGGTTCTTCGGCCGGCTCTTCCGGATCATCCGGGTCCACCTCTCCGCCTTCCTCCGGCTGTGTCGGATCTTCCGGATCTGTTTCATCGTCCGCTTCATAGACATAGACCCATTCCGGAATATCTAATCCGTCAATAATAAAAGTGCCAAAATTCGTGTCATCCTGATATAAGATCAGGCGGCACATCCAGCCTTTTTCCCGCAGACGTTTCAGGAATTCTTTTGTGATCACCGTTTTAGGCGTGATCATAAATTCCGATCCTTCTTTTTTGATGTCTTCCGCTTTCAGCTCTTTTTTGATTGGAAGTGGTCCGTGATCGATGGTTTCTTTCTTAGGCTTTGGCGCATCTTCAGAAGGCCGCAGAGACTGATAGTGACGCGCCATTTTCTTTGCCCGCTCTATTCTTGCTTCCTGCACGGCAATGTTTGCCTCATCAGCAAGAAGGGTCAGCTGATACTCCGCCGCATCATAAACAAGCAGCACATCACCTTGGGATACATGCTGACCTTCATGCACCGGCACGCTTTCTACCAGTGCATTGCGCAGCTTCACATTCATCACACGGCCGGCAGAAACATTGCCGGTGTACTGTGCATCATTTCCCCAGTAAGGATCATTGATCATGCTGACCGGGTAGACTTCCACTTTTTTATTTTTGTTCAGGACCCGCACCAAAACCAGAGCGGCCACAATGGCCGCCACAACGGCTACAATAATAATGATAAGACGGGTCCTCTTTTTCTTAGTCATCGTAATGGTTTCTGTCAGCGTAGTCTTCTATGTTCACTGATTGTATCTTCCGTGGCACCTTCTGTAATGCGGCCGTCACGGATCAGGATCTTTCGTTTTCCAAAATCGGCGATCTCCGGTTCATGTGTGATCATGATGATGGTAATGCCCTCTTTGTTCAGCTCCGTAAAGAGCTCCATGATCTGAAAGCCGGATGTGGTATCCAGCGCGCCGGTTGGTTCATCTGCTAAAAGAATCTTCGGATGATTGACCATTGCACGTGCGATCGCCACTCGCTGCTTCTGTCCGCCGGACAGCTGGGTCGGGTAAAAGTCCAGACGGTCGCCCATTCCCATTTTCTCCAAGGCTTCCTTTGCTCGTTCCATCCGCTCTTCCTTTGGTACGCCGGCGTAAAGAAGCGGCAGCGCCACATTTGCCTGCGCGGTCTCTTTTGGCAGAAGATGGAATGTCTGGAACACAAAGCCGATCGTGCGGTTGCGCAGGTCCGCCAGCTGGTTCTCGTTCTTGCCTGAGACATCTTCACCGTCCAGATAATATTCACCAGAACTTGGTACATCCAGGCAGCCAATGATGTTCATCAGCGTACTCTTGCCGGAGCCGGAAGGTCCCATGATAACAAGGTATTCCCCCTCTTCTACTTCCAGGTCGATATCAAAAAGGACCGGGACAGAAAATCCCTCATTCTCATAGCTCTTATTCACTTTTTTCAGTTCTAAAAGCGCCATCCGTTTCTCCTTACGGAATCTCTGAGTAATCACCCGTTATTGGGACTTCTTCAATGCTGGTGCCGTCAAATTCTTCTTTGCCGTAATCGCCCTCGTTATAGATTTCCGGCTCTGTATCTGTAACCACCGTCGTAGTGATCATGCCCACCTTGCAGTCAGACGACGGCCATGCCACATATTCATCTTTTTCTATGCCCTCTTTAATCTCAAAGAGATCCAGTTCTTCATCATACAGGCCCAATACAACTTTCCGCTGTTCCAGCCGGGAGCCGTCTTTTTTAGCTGCCCAGATCACCGGTTCTGCTTTTTCTGTATAAACAATAAAGCCACTGCTCAGCCAGACGCCGTCTTTGGACTTATTCTGTCCGCGGTCTATCTCAATAGTCACGTGCTGCCCCAGCATCAAGTCCTCAGTACTGTCCAGATTGACATAGAACGAATACCTGGTGGATGTTTCTCCTCCATCATAAAGTCGGATCGTAGCCATGTCGTTCTGTGAGCCAAGGAGTTGCTGCT
>JAZNHY010000059.1:0-5097 GCA_045577235.1 Lachnospiraceae bacterium | reverse complement strand
TCTTCATGCCGATGCCGAGGATCAGGACTTCCATATAGGTTCCGATCAGCGGCCCGATCTCCATGCCTTCCAGTGTAGCCTGCATACTGCTGAGGGAAGATCCATCCACAGAAGTGCTGCCACCGATGATTCCTCCGGCAGAGGAGATCACATGCTGGGCGACATCAAATACCGCCATCGTGATATTGAATGTGTTGGTGATCAGCATGACTGCCACGAAGGTCTTGAAGACCCACTTGAAGAAGATCCATGTTTCAAAGTTTGCCAGGTTATTGTGATCAATAATCAGCTGAATCAGCTCATAGCAGGCTATGAATGTCAGAATCAGCCCCGCTATAGGGATGATCACGGATTCTGATACATTCCGTATCATGGCAAACACCCCCGGCGAGAAGTTCACCGGGGATGTGCCGACCTGGGCTGCGACATCCGAAACCTGCTGGTTCACGGAATCAAACATCCCGGAAAGGCTTTCCATGATACCGCTAACGAGCATTTCTTTCAGCCACTCTGTGATTTTCTGAAATATCGTGTCCATTTAGCGGTTTTTCCTCCGTGATCAGCCGAACAGGCCTGTGAGAAGCGGGACGAGCGTAGTACCGATCAGGGCGACACCGCCGCCTGCCATCAGCTGTTTCATGCCCTGGGACTTAGCGCCCGGATTGTCGTTGCCGTAACCTTCCATGAGGTTGATCACGCCCCAGATACCGAGGCCTGCACCGAGTGCGATTACGAGTGTCTGAAGTACGCCTACTGCGCTGTTGAAAAATGCCATAAAATGTTTCCTCCTTTTCCGCTTTTGCGGTAATCATAAATGTGCCCTTTCGCCGCATGTGCACCTGCAGAAAAATGGGCATGAAAAAGCCGGGGACTGTTTTATATCAGCCTCCGGCATGTATGAATTGAAATATTCAGTTTTTATAATCCATATAAAGCTGCTCCGGCGATTGCAGAGATACAAATCAGAATAATCGGCGATATACCGTTTTTACTGATCTTTCTGGATCCGAAATAAATCAGTGCCAGCATCAGCGTCAGTATCAGAGGACGGATCAATAATTTCCTTTCCTGAATAACGATTCCGTTCATGATGATCATGTACACACCCGTAGCAAGAATGATACCGATCATACTTGGCTTCAGTCCGCGAAGAACCGCCTGTACATAAGGGTTCTTCAACACGGTTTTCAGAAGTGCTGTCACCAGCAGAATAATGATAAACGACGGAAGGACAACAGCAAACGTCGCTATCAAAGCTCCAGAGATTCCTGCCTGCGAACTGCCGACATATGTCGCCAGATTTACCATAATCGGTCCCGGCGTGCTCTCACTTACTGCAATCATATACGTCAGCATTTCTTCATTCAGCCATCCGTAGGAAAGAACAACATCACGGATCAGCGGGATCGCACCATAGGCTCCGCCAAAGGCAAAGCAGCCGACTTTCAGAAAACCAATAAATAATTCCAGAAGTATCATTTCCCGGCGCCTCCCTTCGCAGCAGGTTTTTTCACCATGAAAATGACCAGGCTGATCAGTCCGGCAGCCAGCATCAGGATGATCGAAGAGATCCTGACTGAGAAAACATTGATCAGAAACATGGCGGCAAAAGCACAGAGCATGAACGTCACAGGCATCGGTTTCTTCTGCATCTTCTGAAGCATCTTTACAGCAGCATCCAGGATCAGGATCCCGACCGCGATCTTGATGCCCTGGAACGCGTGGGCAATCCAGGTGATCTCAAGGAAATGATCCAGAAACCGCGATATTACAAATATAATGCAGAACGAAGGAAGGATCATCCCGATTGTCGCGATCAATGCACCGGCAAAGCCTTTCTGTTTATAACCGACATATGTTGCGCAGTTGATTGCGATCGGCCCGGGGGTGGATTCTGCGATGACTGTGATGTTCATCATCTCATCGTGACTGATCCATTGCTTCTTCTCCACGCAGGTGCTTTCGATCAATGCGATCATCGCGTATCCGCCACCGAAAGTGAAAAGACCGATATTTGCGAAGGACAGGAAAAGATCAAGTATTATGTTCATATCGTCAAATATAGATCAGTTTCCGGCGCAGTGATGCTCACCGCAATGTTCATGTCCGCAGTCACCGTCGTGATGATGCCCATGATGGTCACAATGCGCATCAGGATCGTACTCCAGATTTCCTTCGGCCAGAGCTTTTGCTGCATCGTCCGCAGAGCCCTGAACTCCTGCATAAAGTTTGATTCCGGCATCTGCGAGCGCCATCTGTGCACCCATACCGATCCCGCCGCAGATCAGAACGTCTGCTTTTGCGGACTGGAGGAAACCGGCAAGTGCGCCATGTCCGCTTCCGTTTGTGTCCAAGACCTGCTCATTTATGATCTTACCGTCCTCAACGTCATACAGTTTGAACTGCTCCGTATGGCCAAAGTGCTGGAATATCTCTCCGTTTTCATAGGTTACTGCAATTCTCATGGTATCCTTTCCTTTCTCAATAATGATCTGATTGATTTCTACCGGTTCAAATTCACAATGCCCGCCTGTGATCAGCAGCCTTTTTCCGTTCACAAGAGCATCTGCGACTTTTTTTCTTGCGCTATCATAAATGGCTGTGACAGTCGTCCTTGCAATGTTCATTCTGGAGGCACACCCTTCCTGGGTAAGGCCTTCGGCATCCAATAATCTCAATGCCTCAAACTCATCTACTGTCATATGAACACTTTCTGATGCTGTAATGTCGTCAGGCGAGAAGCAGCGATAGACCGGCATTTGCTCGATTCTCCTGCATCTGAATGGTCTTGGCATAAACACTCCTTTCTGACATATGTCAGCAACCATACTACAATAATTACCGACATATGTCAATAACATTTATCTATCCATCGTGATCTCATCAGGATTTACAACCGTATACCGGTCCTCCAACTTTAATGTGAGCTTGTGATTCAGGAACTTCTCGATGTCGAATGCATTCTTTTTATCCGCATCGGAAGTCAAAGGATAATTGGGATGCTTCGTCAGATCATATTTCTCTGACAGGAACGGTCTGACGCCTCGCAGCTGCAGGATGCATTTGCTGCCATCCAACACAGCCAGTTCATCGACAGAGAGCAGGTCATGACCGAGCTTTTGATAATTTAAGGAATGGCTCTGCTCTCTACCCCTGCTCTCTCCGGTGTTGAAGGTATCGATTGTTTCCTTGCCCAGAGACTGGTTCAAATCCTTCAGCGTTGTCGGTTCACTGCCGCCCAGGAATATCTGAGAATCGCAGTTGCCGATGATGGTATCCGCGTTGTCTTTATAAATAGCTTTGAGCTGTGACTTTGCCTGCAGCACCAGGCATGCAGAGATCTCACGGCTTCGAATCGTGGCGATCAGCTTCTCTAGGTTAGGGATCTGGCCGATGTTCGCGCACTCATCAATCAGGCACCGGACATGCACCGGCAGCCTGCCGTTGTACACATCGTCTGCCTTCTCGCAGAGGAGATTGAAGAGCTGTGTGTAGATCATGGAGATCAGGAAATTGAAGGTTGCATCCGTATCTGACATGATCAGGAACAATGCCGTCTTCCGATCTCCCAGTTTGTCCAGCTCCAGTTCGTCATACATCGTGATATCCCGGACCTCCTGAATATCGAACGGAGCCAGGCGTGCGCCGCAGCTCACAAGTATTGACTTCAGGGTTTTGCCGGCAGCCATCTTGAACTTGACATATTGGCGTACGGCAAAGTGATTCGGATTCTTTTTCTTCAGCTCCTCAAACATCACATCCACCGGATTCTGATAGTCCTCATCATCCTCGCGGACATCCATGCTGTTGAGCATTTCAAGGAGTGTAGCGAAGTTCTGCTCATTCTCCGGTGCTTCGTAATGGATATATCCGATCAGCGCCGTGTACAGCAGCGTCTCCGCTTTGGTCCAGAACTCATCACCGGCTTTGCCATCGCCTTTGGTGTTGGCAATCAGTGCGGTCACGAGCTTCAGGATATCCTTCTCGGAATGAATGTAAGAGAACGGATTGTAATGATGCGACTTTTTGAAATTGATTGTGTTGAAGACTTTGATCACATACGGCTCATAATGTGGTTTTCCATGTTTGTCTTTCACGGGATTACCTTTCGCATCCAACACCGGTGCACCGCGTTCCAGGGCTTTTCCGCATTCTATAAGGACACTGGCCTTGGGATCGGTTATGACGTAAGAACTGTGCATCTGTAACAGGTTTGGTTTCAGCCAAAATCTTGTTTTGCCGGAACCGGATCCGCCGACGATCAGTACATTCTTGTTTCTGGCATAGGCCGGATTCTTCGGCCTGTTGCTCATCATCAGCCATTCCGATTTCGTAAGAATCACATTTCTCTGAAAGACCGGATCCTCATACGGTTCAATGTCCTTGTGTGTTCCCCAGCGGGCAGAGCCATATTCCGTATTGTGACGGTACTTCTTTGCATTCTTCCCTCGCATATACACCGCCAGATAAAAGACCAGAGCACAGATGACTCCGATCATTAGGTCGAACGGATGAAAGCTGGGAAGCGGATTGGCGAAGGCGGTCTGCAGTGTCGTCATCAGTGTGAGAACCTTCCTGGATGGATCCACACCTGCAGTCAGCCGCCATGCCTCTCCGAAGTTTGTTGCCAGCAATCCTGCCACCGCATATGGGATATGCAGGATGATTTTCTTTTTGATCGCGCTGCTCATCACAGACTGATATCGTCGTGTTCTTTGTTTCTGACCTTAGACGGCAGGGAAGCAACCAGATCCTTCAGCTTGGTCAGCTGTTTCAGGATGCTCGGTTTCTTCTGGGCATTCATCTGCTTTGCCACCAGTGAATCTGCGATCTGCTGCAATGCATCTGCATCTCTCGCCTTAAAGAACACGGTATATTGCGGCGGACTCACCGTTTTGTCTTTTGTGACAGCGAAATCCACGCCGTATTTTCTGGCTTCCCGCTCAAACTCCCGGATGCTGGCATCTCCGATGGGCATGCGCGATACGCCCTGATTCTGGCCGATCAACTCCTTCACCGACTGTTTTCCATGGATCCCCTGCACCACCTTCTGTCTAGAGACATTGTTTCTGTGATTCAGATACATCCGGATCCCGG
>JAZNHY010000058.1:0-1767 GCA_045577235.1 Lachnospiraceae bacterium | reverse complement strand
GATGATGCGACTGCCCTGTATGCAAAATACATCGGCAACTGGGGCAACATCGCAACCAAATGGCGCATCGATGCCGTAAAAGACGGTGCTGTCGTCAAGAGCATCACCTGCACTCCGGGAAATCATTTACATATCGAAGCAACCGCATCCAAAACAGATCTGGTGGAAGGTTCCTGCTATGATATGGCGCTGATCCGTATCCGCCTGGTTGATGAAAACGGGAACCTTGCATCTTATGCGCAAATACCGATCGCCTTTGCAGCAGAAGGTGTTGTGGATGTAGTCGGGCCGATGGTCGCCACCGCGGAAGGTGGTATGTGCGGCACCTATGTCCGGACAACCGGATGGGACGGCGATGGCCGCATCATCATCTATACCGAAAGCGGTATGGAAGCTTCCATCGAATTTACGGTAACGATCAAGGAAGACGACTAAAAAGAGGCTTACAATGAATCTGAACAAAGAAACGATCAATATCCGCTATCGCGTCAACGGAGTGGAAAAGCGAGGCATCGGCACGGACACAGAAGACTATACTCTTCTCGTAGAACAAACTGAGGAGCGTGTCACGGTCCGTTTGAAAGTGAAACATCCTCTGACGCTTGTCACCTCTTCCTTTGAAGTCCCTTATACTTATGCATCCAATGATGAGCTGTTCATCAACGGCTATCAGTCCTGGACGGACAGCCGGGAATACGGACTGAATGAATATTTGCGAAACATCAAAAAAGCTCCTCGCCTGATTCGTAATTTCTTTCACCTGGAAGCCTATGGTGATGCCTGGTTCATGGATTACCAGAAAGATAACTTCCATAGTTTCACTTATGCTTACCGGAAGAATAAAAACGGCGAGGCAGATCTGATCGGTTCCCTGAACGAAGAGAACGCCTTTCTGATCATCCACTACAAAAAAGAAGAGGATATTCTTTCCATTCGAAGCGACTGTGAATACAAACAGGTGGAAGATGAGTTCTGCCTGTATGATTTTGTCATTTATCAAGGCAGTGTCGGTGAAGTCCTTAAGCGTTACTTTGCACACTACGGCACCTGCTCTGCCCCGCCGATCCGCGGCTATACATCCTGGTATCTGCATTATCAGAATATTGATGAAGCTAAGATTCTTACAGCTTTAGATGGGATCGACAGCGAACATTTTGATCTGTTCCAGATTGATGATGGATATGAAACGTTTGTCGGCGACTGGAGGAATGTGGATCCGAAAAAGTTTCCGAATGGGCTGAACGCTATTGTAGATAAGATCCATAACAAAGGGCTCAAGGCTGGTATCTGGCTGGCGCCGTTTGTCTGTGAGACAAAAAGCGAGGTCTATCAGAAGCATCCGGAATGGCTCTACAAAGAAAATGGCCAGCCTGTCTTTGCAGGCTGCAACTGGAGCGGAGACGTGGTATTAGATGTCCGTCTTCCGGAAGTACAGGACTATATCAGACAATGCCTGCTTTATTACGTTGATATGGGCTTTGATTTCTTCAAGCTTGACTTTTTGTATGCGGCAGCGCTGATCCATGATGGCGCTAATCTGACCCGTGCAGAGATCATGCGAAAGTCTATGAAAGGACTGCGTGAAATACTGGGCGACAAACTGATCCTTGGCTGCGGGGTCCCGCTTTCTTCCGCGTTCAATCTGGTGGATTACTGCCGGATCGGTCCGGATGTTTCTCTGAGCTTCGATGACGTTTTCTATATGCGCCTTTTGCATCGTGAGCGTATCTCCACCAAGATCACTCTGCTGAATACCATCTACCGCGG
>JAZNHY010000057.1:0-2892 GCA_045577235.1 Lachnospiraceae bacterium | reverse complement strand
ATCAGGATATGACCGGTGGCGATCACAGATACAGCCGCGCTTCCATCGCGTTGGAGAGGCCGTGTTCATTGGCCTTCTTGATCGCCAATGTCGCTTTGAAGAAGATGGCCATGCGGCGGAAGAAAGCGGCAACCTTGCCAGGATTGATGGCAATGAAACTGTAGCAGGGAATATCAAAGCGGTTATTTATCGTATTCTGCATGACCAAGACCTCCTTCGGTGCGGTGTGTTCGCCGCGGTTGCTTTCGATGGGAGCAGTATAACAGAAGGATTGTCACAGAAGCGTCACGGTGCCACAGCGAGATCATTCACATCCACGCCGGCTTCTCGTCGACAACGCTCCAGAATGTCGGCAGCACTGATTTCTTCATCACAAATCTCAGCCATCCGGTCAAGGAAGGACTCAATCTTCCCGGTTCCACAGCCATGCTGACGGTGGAGTGCCAGCGCCGCTGCCGCGTAGCATGCGCTCAAATGGAAGGGGCTGTTCCAGCCATGATCGTAACCGACCTGCCGTTCGTATTCCACATCCTTCAGCGTGATTCCCGTTTTCTTCATACGTTCAAGGGCTTTGACGGCTTCACGCTTGCCAGTGACTTGTGCCCGTGGCTTGTCAAAACCGCTGATCTCCACACCCGTCTCTTTGAGGCACCTCTCCAGGATTAATTCAATCTCGGTCTCCCCATTGAGGGCGTTAGGGAGTGATCCGATAAAGGCGAGGATTTCGTGAGGAGATGAATCAAAAACCTCATGATGCACGATGGCCGCGGCGGCATAGAAAAAAGCCAGGTTATAGTCCAGCATTTCGCTACGCCCCCTCTGGAAACCCTCGTCATAGGCTGCTTTGAGCTGCTTCCAGGTTATGCCCTGCTGGGCGAGGGAATCGAATAGCTCCTGGTTTCGGGTGGCACGTTGTACCACCTCCCTGAGTAGAGCTTTATTCTCATCCAGAATGGTGGAAACCTTGGACAGGCGCTGCTGCTCCTGCGCCATGATTTGAAGCGCTAAGGCGCGTTTCTCGGATTCGGTCACGTCGTCCAACTCCCGATATATTTTTTCCCTGACGAAACCATAATACCACGGGAACAGGAGTGTGTCCATAGAGGTTTTTTCCACATTTTCAAACCGAAAGAAAAAGTGTTAGAGGATGATCCTATATCAGTATCTAAAGTAGTGGGTACACTATAGTTTGGATAGCAGTAGGATATTTTCGATTCATTTTTTCACACTTACAGATGTGACTCGGTAATTTATAACAGTTTAGACCTTACAAATATCATAGTTTTCAGGTAGAATATCTTTATAGTTATTTGAAGCAGTATGTTTCTGACAAATGTGATCTTAATCGAAAGGAAGATGGCCCAATGAATACAAATATGGATTTTCAGGCAAGAGTGAATCCAGTTTATACCACTGGCAAAGGAACTGCTGGTTGTCTTGCACAGGCGGGAAACAGAGATGCGGCGGCTATCGTGGGAAGAATGGATCTCAGTGAGCTCTCTTCGAAAGGAAATCAGGTTCCGGATATCATCAGGAAAGGCTATGCGGTTGCGCTGGAAGCAAGGTATGAAATCAGTAATGAAATGATCCGTAAGGAGGACAAGCCCTACGTGATCGATCTTCCCTGCGGCTATACACCGCGCGCTTTCAGCACGGCAAAAGAAGGAAAGCATTATATTGGTTTTGACCTCCCGGTTGTTGCCGATGATATCGGCGCGATTGTAAAGGAACTCCTCCCTGCCGAATTGAGTCCTCTGGTGGAGTACTATGGGGTGGATGCCACCAATTATGATTCCATGCGTAGCGCACTGAATCATGTTAAGGGTGAGGTGTGTGTTGCGACAGACGGCCTGCTCGGATATTTCAATGAATCAGAGCTGTCTTCCATGTGTGCCAACGTCAAGCGGATCTTGCGTGAGTTCGGCGGCAGCTGGATCACTGGAGATATGACAAATGAGGTTATTTTCGGAGCGACCTTTGGCACCCTGCTCAAAAGCAATCCAGGAGCTCTTCAGGCATTTTCCATGAATACCGCCTCCAAGATGGCGGATGTGACGATGAAGCAGAACTGTCTGTTTACAGGAGGCACGCAAAAAGCAGCGGATTACCTGCATGACGCGGGCTTCCATGTGGAGAAGGTTTCCTATGCAGACCTGATGCCTACCCTCATTTCCATGGCGAATGATCCGGAGGGAGAAAAAGAACTGCGCGAAGCCTATAGAAATATTGAGATGTGGAAAATGACGCTTTCGCCGGATGCAGAGGAAACGAAGGAAGAGGTGGACACACAGAACTTCAGCGCTGAATTATCGCTGGCGGGGAAAAAATTGACCATCACATTGACCGGTCGGCTTGATACGATAACATCTCCCGAACTTTTGGAAAAGTACGAGCGCATCACACAGGGAAAGACGATCTCTTCTGTTGTTATAGATGCCAAACGACTGCAGTATATTTCTTCCGCCGGTCTCCGAGTTCTGCTGATGATCTATAAAGCACTAAAAAACAGGGATTGCTTTAGGATGGTGAATGTAAATACAGAAGTCAAAGAAATACTTGAAGTAACCGGATTTGACCAATTCTTCCTTTAATACAGTATTATTATAGAGATGGCCGCTGCGGAATATACTCTGCAGCGGCCTCTGTTATCCTCTAAGAAGAGTTAAAATATCATCCAGAATGGTGAAGCGTTGCTGCTCCTGCACCATGATTTGAAGCGCTAAGGCGCGTTTCTCGCATTCGGTCATGGGGGCGCATCTCCTTACAGGCTCTCTCATTTCTCATCTGACTCAACGACAGGCTGAAGCGACAGACTCCATCAGAATGAAAAATGCCTGTCCTTCAGCAGCTACTCCGGGTGCGTCAAACCCTGGTGCTCCGCACACATTACGT
>JAZNHY010000056.1:0-3105 GCA_045577235.1 Lachnospiraceae bacterium | reverse complement strand
AGCATCTACTTTTTCTTCGTCGGTGTTATCCCAGTTGATCAGAGTGTAGTAACCGCAGATCGTGCCTTCCTGCTCCAGGTCCTGCAGCGTGTTAGCAACTGTCGCCTCTTCGGTTCCCAGCATTGTTGCCAGATCTTTCAGTTCGATCCTGGAATTGTTCTGGATCAGTCTCAGTAATTCTTCTTTCATTGCGTTCTCCTTTTATTCGTGTTTGTCGGATCCTGCCATCCGATAGTTTTCATTATCTACATGGACACAGAATTTATTGATGATCGGACCTTCCGGTTTCTCTTCTGGTTTATCCAGCTTCCAGGTTTGCGGTTTGTTTCCCTCCATCGCTTTGGTCCGATGCAGCTTCACCCCATTGTCAGAAAGGATCTTCTGCAGTTTCTTCACGTCCACTTCCTGAACAGTGCATCCGTCCTTGACTGCGATCGCTGCTGCGGTTCCGGAGGCTTCGCCGGTCAATACACATGCCGGGATAAAGCGCATGATCGCCCAGCCACGCCCCGATGCAGAAACCATCCTTCCAGCCGCATAAACGTTTGATAATTTATCTGTGATCAATCCCTCATACGGGAACTCATATACTGTTGCCGGTTTATCCAGAGATGCGATCACACAGCCGATAGAGGAATCGATCGTATATTCCGCATCATATTTCAGCTCATCCGTTCCAATAAGCCTCCGCGTCATCCGAAACTGCGGCATGAACGGAAGAGAGATCATTGCAAAATCTTCTCTTTGGTTTTTCTTCAGGAAATCCAGTGCAAGGCCGCGGGATTTGCGGATATATTCATTGACACCTTCGGTCGTGGTTCCATCACAGGTAAGATCTTCATTCTCATCACCGGCGCCGCCGCTCGGCACAAGTCCCAGCCAGCGCATCGGTACGGCACGCAGCATATTGCCTTCTTCGATCCCGCGTTTCATGATATCAAAATCCAGTTCATGGAACCAGTGGGAAACGATCGTCTTTAATGTTTCTGTATCTGCACCTGCGCGGTAGACTAGATCCGCATCTCCGGAAGCATCGATAAACATTTTGGCCATATAGGCTGTCCGTCCGGATTTGCTTTCTACGATGATGCCCTTAACCGTATTGCCTTCCATGATCGGTTCGCTGAAGACAGCATCAAAGACAACATCCACGCCTTCTTTTTCTGTAAACTCATCCAGTGATAACACTGCGTGAGGAATGAAGAAGTTTGCCATGTAGCGCTCGCTGTCAGGAGGTGCCGTATCCGGTTTGCTCTTCCACACTTCCGGAAGATTGTTCTGGCTGTAACGGATGCAGATGTGCAGCAGCTCTTCTGCCAGACCACCGTAAACTTTATTGCCATTGCCATCATCAATTGGAAGATAGACACAAACATGCCCGGAAGTTGCCAGGCCGCCCAGCACGATGCTCTTTTCGATCAGCGTAACTTTAACGCCCTGTCTGGCCGCCGCGACTGCCGCGGCGATACCCGCGACGCCCCCGCCGATGACGATAACGTCGGTTTCTTTCACGACTGGTACTTCTTTTTCCGGAATCCTGATGTTCTTATCCATAATTTATCCCTCTCCTGTTTCTATCAGTTGATGGTTCCTATTTGGCACTTTCTGCATACCGCTCACGGTCTTTCAGGTCCTTTGCCTGCCGGTGCGGCGGTGTCAGAAATCTTTTATACCGTTCATTCTTTTTCTCATCCCATCCAAGCAGCACAATGCGGTCTTTCGAGTCTGTGGTATACCCGATCACGGTCAGCCCTTCGATATTTTTCTCCGACAATCCTTCTCCTGCGATCAGAAATGCCCCTTTTGAATCGATCTCATACGGATCCTGCGCAAAGCATTCGCAGATCTCTACCACATCCTGATGGACAGGCACTTGCTGTATATCGATCGTGCATCCTTTGCCAAGTGCTTCGCACATTTTCCAAAGAGCCCCATAAAGACCGCCGTTACGAATGGAAACACCGAGAGCCTGTCCGCACGCAAAACTGCCCATGTGGTAATGCTGTATTTCCTGCATTTTCAGAAAATTACTGATCCAGAATGCCGGAAACCGGGCATCTAGAAAAGCCCTGTTTTCTTCATAAATGGCAAGGGCTCCTTCATATCCGATCAGACCGTATACTGCAATATCCATAATTAAAAAGATTATAGCACAAATAGATACAGCATACAAAGATTAGTAACTATGATCATTCCCAGTAAAAAAGATTATTTAAAACATAAAAACAGGAAGTCAGAACCGATCATTCCAACTTCCTGCTATTGACTTTTTATGGAATCTTATTGATGTGGAGCCCCGTTTTTACAACTCATTATTAACGACCGCTTCTCGGCCTCGCTCTTCTATTTTCTCCTTATAATGATGAGCCTCCTCCAGCATCATGTCTTTGACTTTCATCAGACGGATCTGAGTGCTTCGCTCATTCTCATCCAGCTTCATCTGGATGTATTTGATATTTTCCTGTGCAGTCGGGATCATGACGTGCTCCAGCGCGTTAACACGACGGCGGGTCTTTTCGATCTCACTTGCCATCAGCTGGCAGCTCTTCTCCACTTCTGCCAGGCGGAGCATGTCCGCAAACACATCCGACAAAGAGGAGACAGCGCCGTCCAGATCGCTGGAGGTGAAGGCGTAGCCGTAGGAATAAATGTCATTTGCATCGGCTGTACGCGTCTTTGTTTCAAAGATCGGAACCTCCACACTCATGACATTTTTGAAATCCACTTCCAGGCTGACATTCTGCGCCGGAGCAATGAATGCAGCATTGACTTCTTCATCTTCCATACCCGCACGGGCAAGAACGAAGTCCTTGTTGGCTTTCGCGATTCCCTGCTCCACCTTCTCCCTGAGCGCTCTGTTTTCGCGCACCAGATCCAGGAACTGTCGCATCAGTTCATCACGTTTATCTTTCAGAAGTTTATGTCCCCGCACGGCTGTTGCCAGTTTTTTCTTCTGCTTTGTCAGCTCCATACGGGTCGGATTGACTTGTTTCTTTGTTGCCATCTTTTTTCCTCTTATTTAGCGTCGTAATACTCATCCAGGAACTCGTCCTTGATACGTTTCAGTTCGCTTCTCGGAAGGATACGCAGCAGCTCCCAGCCAAG
>JAZNHY010000055.1:0-4765 GCA_045577235.1 Lachnospiraceae bacterium | reverse complement strand
CCTGAATACCGGTGATGGACACCGCATGGGCTATTGGGTCGGCGGCCAGTTTGATACGCCGTCATGGGCATTGTCTCTGCACCTGGTCGGTTACGCCATGTATGTCTTTTTCTTCCTGTTTGTAAACAGACAGGGCAAGCGGTTCATGAATGAAGATACATGGGCACAGGCCAAAGCCATCCGCTGCCTGATGCAGCCGGAAGGCGATTTTGCTTATACCGTGTTTGACAGCAAATGGTTTAAGGAACTGGGAGAGCGCATCCAGATCACAGGCGGCCAGTTTACCGATCCGCTGATCGTCGATTACGGGTATAAGTGGAGCGATGATATCGGCATCGACAAAGAAATTGAGAAATATGTGGAGAGAGGCCTTTGCTTTAAGGCTGATACAATAGAGGAGCTGGCCGAGCAGATGGAAGTTCCGGCCAAGCAGCTGAAGGCTACGGTAGCAAGATACAACGAGCTGTATGAGATGGGTGATGACGTGGATTACGGCAAGCGGAGCGAGCTGCTGACCAGTATTACAGAGCCGCCGTATTACGCTCTGAAATGGGGCCCGGCGCTGCTGACCGTTTTCGGAGGCCTTTTGACCGACACGCATATGCACGTGCTGGATAAGGACAACAAGCCGATCCCGGGATTGTACGCGATCGGAAATGTGGCCGGCGGGCTGTATGGCGTAGACTATCCGCTGCTTTGGAACGGCAACAGTCATTCCCGGTGTCTGACGTGGGCACGGCAGGCTGTGGCTGATATAGCAGAAAAAGAATAAAACGGAGGACAGAAATGAAGAGACTTGCAGGAATTATCGTTGTTTTGGTATTGGCACTTTCCGTCATAGCCGGATGCGGCAGGAGCGGAGGAAAAGGCGAAAGCGGAGGAAGCAGCATAGATGGCAAAATGGAATCCGTTAAGACGATCGGGGACCTGAAGCAGTTTGAGCTGTATGGATATGCTTACAGTGACGAAAAACTGATCATGGTCGTCACCGATAAAGGCGTATACTACCGCGCAGTGGCAAACCTGCCGGAAGATATTAATGCACAGCTGAATGAATTAAGCTGGGAAGATCCGGACCGCGACAAGAAATTTGATGAACTGGT
This sequence comes from Lachnospiraceae bacterium, assembly GCA_045577235.1. GTDB lineage: Bacteria > Bacillota > Clostridia > Lachnospirales > Lachnospiraceae > RGIG5612. The sequence continues at coordinate 3,662 of JAZNHY010000055.1, read as the reverse complement.
AGCACCGGTTGAAATCGCAGAACTGACCAACTTGAGCGAACAGATCATTCCGCAGGAGGAGTTGGACAAGCTGGTCGGAAAGAGCGGTCAGGAAGTTCTGGATGAAGGCTGGAAGAACGTGAGCTATTTTGAAGAAGGCGGATGCTTCTTTTTGGAATATGGACCGTTCCAGTACCGTTTCACTTTTGAGGAACCTGTCACCGTGACCGAAGAAATGGATGCGGAAGCGGCAATCAAGACACTGACAGTCAAGTCTGCTGAACTTGTAAACCTGGCAAGTTCTGTCACGGATACCAATTAAAGGCTGCCGGCTTTTATGAAAGGGCTGCCAACTATCGATAAAAGGCAGCCGACTACCAGGATTTTGGAGATGATCAATGAAGGTGTATGAATACGGGAATACGGCATCTAGCCGCGTCCTGATCCAGATGGTGGATGATCATGACCTGGAGTTTATCGAAAACGAAGTGAAGGCGATCGGCGAAAGGACGCAAAAGGACTTTCGCCTGATCGCCTTTCAGGTACATGACTGGAATCGCGATCTTTCGCCGTGGAAGGCGCCGGCCGTCTTCGGAAAAGAAGACTTCGGCGAGGGAGCGGGTAATACACTTGCGGAAGTTTTGTCATACTGTCAGGATGAAACGAAAACGTATTACATCGGCGGCTATTCTTTGGCAGCGCTGTTTGCGTTATGGGCAGCATACCAGACGGATAAGTTTAGCGGCGTTGCTGCGGCATCGCTATCCATCTGGTTTCCGGGGTTTGTTGATTACATGAAAGAACATGAGATTCAAAGCGGAAGCATTTATCTGAGCCTTGGAGACAAAGAGGAGAAGACGCGTAATGCCGTGATGGCGACCGTTGGCGAGAAGATACGAGAAGCGCATGAATGGTTAGCGTCACAGGGCGTGCGATGTGAGTTGGAATGGAATCAGGGCAATCATTTTAAAGATGCGGATATCCGGACGGCAAAGGCATTTGCATGGGTGATGAATCAATAGGTGTATGACGGCAGGTATGAGTGAGTTGTTGGAGATGAGAGGAGAATGAAAAAAATGGAATTCAGAGAAATGATGAGATATAAGCAGCAGCTGCCGCAGGAAGAATGCATCCGGATTTTGAAAGAAGAGCTTCGCGGCGTGTTATCTGTTCTTGGGGATGGGGATTATCCTTATGGCATGCCTCTCAATCATTATTATTGCGAAGAAGATGGGAAACTCTATTTTCACAGCGGAAAGAAAGGGCATCGGACCGATGCCATGCGCCGGCATGATAAGGCTTCCTTCTGTGTGTATGACAGCGGGTTCCGAAAAGAAGGCGAGTGGGCGCTGAACATCAAGTCTGTTATTGTGTTTGGACGGATCGAGTTTATTGAAGATCAGGAGACCATCAACCGCATGGCAGAAAAACTGAGCCGGAAATTTACGGATGATGATAACTATATTAAGACAGAAATCGAGCGCTCCGGACCGGGCACATTGATGTTTGCGCTCGTGCCGGAGCACATGAGTGGTAAGATCGTGAATGAATCGTAAGGTTTACTGCTGTCCGTTCAGGACTTCTTCTAATGCATCGACAGCGTTCTGGACGCACTCTTCGCAGGAGCAGAGGACCTTACCCGTGTCAACACCTTTTAATTCTTTGCAGACTGTAGCTCCGCATTTTTGTTCAAATAATCTGTATAACTGGGCAGTCTCGTTGTGAATACGCTTGCCCTGATATTTCTTCAGGCCAAGCACCATGGCTGCACCGATAAGGGCACCGCAGTTTCCTTCCATTGTGGCCATGCCGCCGCCAAATGAGGCAGCGAACCGTTTCATTGTTTCTTCCGAAACATCTAATTCATCTGCATAAGCGCAAAGGACTGCCTGTGCGCAATGATGTAAACTTTTCAGTAATGCAGCAGCATTGTCTCGTCTTTCCATGATTTGTCCTTTCTTTCTGTCCCTGATAGTAAAAGTTGTTACAATTATACTACATCTAAATAGGACAGGGATGTTTTTCTTTTGTAACAATGTTGTTTTGCGTTCCATTACAATTTTGTAATAATCCACATTTTTATTTAATATTTCGATATAATGGCAAGCGAAGTAATTATTAAATGTTAAAAGATAGAGTTACAAATATATTGATAAACAATTAATAAACAATTAATAAACAAAGACCGACTAATCAGGAGGACTTGATCATGAGCGAAAAAATCGTACAGACAGCTGGAAGAGATCAATTAGGAGAATTTGCACCGATGTTTGCACATTTGAATGACGATGTGCTGTTTGGTGAGGTGTGGAATGAGGAAGCGATCGATGTAAAGACCAAATGTATCGTTACCGTGGTTGCCCTGATGGCATCAGGCATCACGGATTCTTCGCTTGGCTATCATCTGCAGAATGCAAAAGCGCACGGTGTGACAAAAGAAGAAATTGCTGCCATCATCACGCACGCAACCATGTATGTTGGCTGGCCGAAAGGCTGGGCTGTGTTTCGCCAGGCAAAAGAAATCTGGGGAGAGGATAAATAATTGAAGAAAATACAGATTATCGAAGATGATGCTGCGCTGCGCCGCGAGTTGCGCATCCTTTTGGAAGGCGAAGGGTATGCGGTTGTGGAAACCGAAGACTATGAGAATCTGGCAGCAGAGATCATGAAATCGGAAGCAGATCTGATCCTTCTGGACATCAATCTGCCGGGCATCAACGGGGAAGAACTTCTGAGACGTTTTCGGAAAGAGAAGCAGACGCCGGTAATCATGCTCACCAGCCGGACATCGGAAACAGACGAAGTCCTTTCGATGAGTTACGGCGCGGACGACTATATCACTAAGCCGTATAATCCGACCATCCTGCTGCTTCGGATCGCGGCTGTTTTCAGGCGGATGAATCCGACCGGGAACGTGCTGTCCTGGGGCGGATTGTCTGTGCATCCGGCCAAAGGCATCATCTCAAATGGAGAAAAAGAGATCGTCCTGACCAAAAATGAAATGATCATTTTTGAAGTGCTGTATGCAAAAGCAGGGCAGATCGTCAGCCGCGATGAACTGATGACGGCGCTGTGGGATAACGAAGAGTACGTGAATGATAATGCGCTGACCGTGAATATCAGCCGGCTGCGCAATAAGCTGGCGGAGCTTGACTGCGACGGCGCTGTTGAGACACGAAAAAAACAGGGGTACATTTTATGGAATTCGGAAAATATGTAAAAGACCGCCACACCGAGATCATCTTCGGTGCGGTGGCATTCGCGGTCATCTTGCTGCTGTTACTGGCATTTCATACGCCGCCCGCTCTGATCATTATGGTCATGGCGGTGTTTCTTATTGTTATGGTCGCTGCGTTCCTGTGGGATTACAACCGGAAGCGCGGTTTTTATCAGCAGCTGAAAGAAAACCTGAATGATCTGGATAAGAAGAATCTGGCGGCGGAGATCATCAGCGAGCCGGATTTTTATGAGGGAAAAATTCTGCACGCAACTTTGTACGAGATGGGGAAATCCATGACGGAGCAGATCTCCAAGGCGGAGCAGAGCGTCACCGACTTTAAGGATTATGTGGAGATGTGGGTGCACGAGGCCAAACTGCCTGTGGCAGCGCTCTTGCTGAAGAACTTTAATCGCGGGAACGATGGCATGAGTAATGGCATGAATAATGGCGATGATATTGGGAG
>JAZNHY010000054.1:0-3916 GCA_045577235.1 Lachnospiraceae bacterium | reverse complement strand
CTACCGAGGCGTTTATAGCACTTTTCTCGAATATCTTGATGAGAATAAGATCTGTGAAATATCGGAAGAGGTCTGTATTCAGTACATTGAAAGTAAAAGTCAGATCCGGCTGCCTTCCTTACTGACTGTTACATCTGATGCCAGTCTGAACAGAAGAATTCGGGCTCTGGTTATTCTGCTGAGATATCAGGAAACAGGTTCTTTGGATTTAAGAAAAAGAGGTATGAAAGTTCCTTTTTCCTGTCCTACAGCATTAGCACCTGCATATGAAGCGTTTGTAACAGAAACGGAAAAAAGCCATCTGGCAGAAGTCACGAAATCTACTATCATCAACTCGGTTCAGCGATTCATTCTGTCTGCATCTGAGGACGGACTGGATGACTGGAGCCTGATGGACATGTTCTATGTTGATTCGTTCTTATCAAAGTACAAAGACAGCCAGATCAAGTATAGGGGAATCCTGCTTTATGGCCTGAAAAAATATCTTCATTTTCTTTTTGATTATGGCTTTTGCGAGATTGATTATACAGAAGATGTACTGTCTCTTCGCATTCCGAGAAACGGGCATGTTCCGCACACATGGACACCGGATGAACTTAAGAGACTTCTTGAGGCAGTGGATCGTCAATCTCCAGGCGGGAAAAGAGATTACGCAATTTTTTCGCTCTGTATTCAGACAGGACTCAGGGCAGCAGATATACGGAATCTCAAGATCAGCGATATCAACTGGAAAACGCATACATTAAAGATTATTACCGGGAAAACTGGTGAACCATTGGAGCTCCCGCTATTGGATTCCGTAGGATGGGCAATCATCGATTATCTGAAGAATGGAAGGCCTGAATCTGTATCCTCTAATGTTTTTCTTGCCCACCATTTCCCATACGGCCCGATTGGCAGTACAGCCTCGCTGACAGGGGCGCTTCGAAAATATTTGATCAAAGCAAAGATCGAGATCAAAGCCGGAGAAGCTCACGGAATACACACGCTTAGAAGCACGCTCGCACAGAACATGCTGTTCTGCGGAACTGAACTTCCGGTCATCTCACAGACACTGGCGCATAGGGATGAAAGGACTACGGTCGGGAATTATCTTCGTATCGATACGGAACATTTAAGAGGCTGTTCTCTGGAACTGGAGTGGGAGGGTGAAGCGGATGCAGAATTATGAATGGAAAAGTGATTTTTCCGCCCTCATCCATGCTTTTTTGGAGCAGTACCGTTTAGCAGGCTACAAGTTCGAACGACAGGAACGGCTCCTGCAGCATTTTGACAGCTTCTGCTTTATACACGGGTATACGGGCCCTGAGTTGAAAAAGTACGTTTTGGAAGAATTCATATATGATAAGAGAGAACAGAAGTCTACTCATTACGTGAAAGAAGTGGTAATGATGCAGTTTGCCGATTTCCTGATAAGGAGAGGATATCCAGCTTACCGCATTGTACACCGCTATCAGCTGCCAAGAAGCAAATACATCCCTCATATCTATACAACGGAAGAAAAACGGCGTTTTTTCCATGCCGTGGACAATTATCCGGCCACCAGACTTTCCTATCGGAATGATGTTGATCCGGAATTATTTCGTTTCCTTTGCTGCACCGGAGCACGTCTATCAGAAGCGCTTAACCTTAAGAAAGAGGATTATGATGCAGACAATGGGACTGTCTTTATTCGTGGCGCAAAGAATAACCGGGACCGTATCATCCCGCTGTCAGACTCTTTAAATAAGCGCCTGAATAAGTATGCCAAGGCTTTTCTCGCAGGGTTATCGGATGAAGGATATCTCTTTCCAAGCATTGCCGGAGGAAAGATGGATAAGAGCACCGCATATCTTCATTTCAGGGATTATCTTTTAATGGCAGATATTCCCCATGATGCTAAAGGCCCGAGGATCCATGATTTCCGGCATGGCCTTGCCGTAGAAAATCTCCGCAGATGGGCAAAAGAAGGGGCTGATATGAGCAATAAGCTTCCGTACCTGTCTGCTTACATGGGGCATGCAGATTTCAGGGCTACCCAGTATTATCTGAGGCTTACAGCAGAAATCTACCCGGAAATGGTAGAAATGATGGAAAAAGCCTGCCTTGATATCATACCGGAAGGAGGTTTTGACGATAATGCAGAAAACTGACCTCCCGTATTACGTAACAAACTTTTTTGCCATTTACCTTCCCGGGCAGAAAAACTTAAGCAAAAACACCATAGCATCGTATGCGGCAACATTCAAGCTCTTCTTTACTTTTTGTAAAGACAGGAAGAACATCCTGCCTGAAAGGCTGAAACTTTCTATGTTAAATGAACCTCTGATCACGGAATTTCTGGACTGGCTGGAATCAGACAGGAACTGTTCCATAACAACAAGAAACCAACGGCTCGTATCACTGCACTCGTTTTTCCGATTTGTTCTGGTAAAAGACCCCACATGCATGGATGCATTCGTTACGATCCTGAAGATCCCTTACAAGAAAACGACAAAAACCGTTGTTCCGTATCTATCGGAGGAACAGATGAAAATCCTTTTAGCCCAGCCGGATGGAAAAAGCTGGTCTGGATTCAGGGATAAGGTAATGCTCTCAGTTCTATATGACAGTGGGGCAAGAGTTCAGGAATTGGCAGATCTCAGGGTAAAAGATGTCAGGACGGAAGCGCCTGCTGTAATTACTCTTCATGGTAAGGGCGACAAGATCCGACAGGTTCCGATCATGTCATCAACTGCAGAACTGTTGAAAAACTATCTGGAGAAATATAAACCGGTGTCAGGTATCGCAAAAGGAGACCAGCCTCTCTTTATCAATCAGAAAAAACAGTCTCTGAGCAGATGGGGCATCTCCTACATAATAAACAAATATGTCGATAAAGCAAAAGATGTTCCGGGTTTCAAAGTGGATTTCAACATTACGCCCCACGTGTTCCGTCATAGCAAGGCCGTACATATGGTAAGGGCAGGGCTCAATCTGATTTACATCCGCGATTTTCTCGGGCATGTAGACTGCTGTACGACTGAGATCTATGCCAGAATTGACACAGAAGCCAAGAGGACAGCAATCGAAAAGGCCTGTAAAGATATTTTCCCAGAGGAAAAAACCATAGATTGGACGGCAGATGAGGATCTGATGTCTTTCCTTGAGACTTTGGTGTAAAGATAAAAATGGTGAGTATTTGATAAAAACCAGCGGGTTTACCGTACCTTTTTGCAAAGACTCACCATTTTAAAACACTCTACATAATGTCTGAGGCTGTGGAAAACGACTTCGGGAAGATTATTATCGCGGATCAGCTTTGCAAATCTTTTGCGGATCTGGGTTTCACCGATTGGTGCACCGGTGGGAGAAGCAAGGACAATTCCATAGTCATGAAATTCAGATCCAAGAAATGCTTTCATTTCTTCCTGGGCTTCTTTGTGGCGGACCAGCATCTCCGCAACGCTGCGCGGAAGAAAAACACGCCTGATGCTGGTTTCCGTCTTGGGTGTTTTAAGAACGCGAACAGTTTTGTAGAGTTTACTCTCGGAAGGGAAGACAAGAATGATGTCTTTTCCGTCAAGAGCCTCAACGGCCTCCTTTGAGACGCGCTGATATTCTTTGGTGATGTGGATACTGGCCCGGCCTTCTTCGATGGCTTCCTCTGAGATATCTACGCAGTCCCAGGTCAGCCCGGTCAGCTCTCCAATCCGAAGAGAAGCAGAAAAGGAAAGGTTCATCGCTAGCTTCAATATATCGTCATCACAGATTTCAGTCGCATGCATCAGAACATCCGCAGTCCAGATCTGTCGCCTGACTGGTTTGTATTTAGGCCCCGTTGCGTGATCCGCAGGATTCTTCTCTATAAGCTCCCATTTAACAGCCTGCTTAAAGCAGCTTTTTAGAAGTTTGTGTATATCCCGAATCGTACTTGTGCTGATAGTTTTCTGCTCTT